>JABFRC010000051.1 GCA_013141375.1 Methylococcaceae bacterium
GTGTATAACTGCCGCTATGTAAGGCGCGAACGTAGTCCTTGGCGGTGTCGACACGGGTGTAAGCCCAGTCGCCGGTTTGCAATAACGTGTCCAGATAGTCGCGTTCTGCTTGCTGGCTTTGGCAGTCTTTGTGATGATCGTCATCAGCATTGTCATCCTGTTGTTCAGTATCAGAGGAGTCATCATGATCTTCTTTCTCTTTTTGGCATTGCTCATCCAGCGGATCGATCAGCACCAGTAGGCGGCCGTGTTTGCCTGCTTTTAAATCGGCATTGATACGGATCGGCGGTTCGAGTACGTTAAACAATGCGGCGCCCAGTTGCCGAGTTTGTCCGCCGATGTCGGCCAATAACAGGCAGGCATAAGTGCCTATCGGCAGCGTGCCGGTGGCGATATTGCGCGTTTCCACCCGTTGCCCATTGGCGGCAAGATCCGCGTTGCGGGTTTGCGAGCTCAATACTTGCTGAGTTTGGGCAGATACGACTTGGCTGGTCAATACGACGCTGGTGATCGGGCTTGCCGCTTTGTTTAACACGGTTTCCAGGCAACTTGCCGGGTCGCCTTGGGTGACTTGCACGGGTGTTACGTCAACTTTGCCGCTTAGGGCTTGAAAGGGCTGGTGGTCGACATGGAAAACGCTCGCCCGGGTGATGATCGTTGCGTGACTGACGGCATCTTTAACGGTCATCATTACCGCATAATCACCGTTTAGTGCATCGACCAGATTAAGAGGGAACTGCAAGTCTCGCAACGCATTGGGTACCAGCTCACCGAGTGTGGCACTTTCATTGAGGATAAGGCTTCCATCCGGTGTCGTTACCGTCATTTCCACGAGGGTAGGCGGCTGGAGCGCGTTGGCGGTAATGTTTTCAATCCGAGCTGAGATGTTTACGCTATCCCAGGCCGCATAAATCGGTTTGTCCGTGACCACATGGCCATCGACTAAAGCACTCACACCCGCGACAATCTGGAACGGTGCCGTTGCTTCATCCACAACCCGACCTTGGGTATCCAACAGCCTGACATAGGCTTCGTAGTTACCTGCCAAGACGGTACCGCTATTCCACTGTGTTTCCAGGGCTGGATTTGCTCCGGATGCCATAGTGGGCACACTCAGGGTGTTAAGGGTTGCCAAGTTTTCATGGCTTCCGGCGGCGCGAATGTTAACTTCGGCTGTGCCGCCGGCATCTTTGGGGCCGGTGTTTGATACGACTGGCCGAATGAGGACCGGCTCGTTGGCGGTGTAACTGATGCGGTCGGTGGTCAGCGATAATGCTAAGCCACTGGCGGCTTTAACTTTCGGGATCTCAAGATCGACACGCAGTTTTTCGGTTGTGAAGGAATTGTTGAATTCAATGTAGGCGGCATCAGCAACACTGCGCTGTTCTTTTAGCGCCATGTTTTTCAGCGCCAAGTCAAAATCGAGTGAGCGTTGGTTGGCGGTTACACCCTCCAGTTTCCAAAAATAATCGATTCCTCCATTGGCATTAAACGTTTGAGACGCCGGTGCAGGCACTGGATTAGTTAACTGGATTGATGCCGGGAAGTTGACATGCAGGTCAACATCAATGCCGCCCAGGCGTTCTAAGGCGATAGGCAAATAGGCCACTACCAAACTGGTTGAAGCCAGACGAGTGGTTAAAATGCTGTTACTACTCAGCCAGGAATGATCGGCTTGTTGCGCGGACAGCAGGTATTGAATAGTTTTGCGAACGATCGGGTCGTCTGCGGAAGGGTTGGTGTAATCTATCGCTAACCCGACCAAGGCCGTGACCATGGCGTCGCTGACATTGTCTGTTGTCTTCCCCCAGCCGCCATCTGCGCGTTGCCGGGTGCGCAGGGTGTTGCTGATGAAGGTAATGGCGGTGTCGATTTGTATTGTTAAGGCAGTATCACTTATTACCTTCCGAGCTTCCGCCAAGCCTGTCAGGCGTATGGCCTGGATGATATTGTCGGTGGAGCCGTCTTTATACCGTGCCAGGAAAAAATTACCGGCTCGGGTGATCTCTGTGGCTAAATCAGTTAATTGTGCAGTGTTTAATACAAAAGCGGTCAGCTGATAGAGCTTGTTTTCAGCTGAATTGACCACGTAGGTCTGCCCATTGCCATCGACGGCTACGCCCATCATAACTCCGGCCATGGATGTCAGGCGCTCAACCACACCATTAGCGCTCAGTGCATTGATGCCGAAAGGCGTGTATTGACCCAGATTTGAATATTCATATGAAGAATAATAAAAGCCGCCGCCCGGTTTATGGTCAATATAGAGCGGTTGGTACGCCAAGCCATCCGCAAAAATTGACACGTTCTTTGCCGGATCTATTTTGACAATATTAAATCCCCCGAAATTGGCGACATAGGCATTTCCGGCTTCGTCAAAGGTCAATCCGTAAGGGCTGTTAAGTACACCGCCAGCCACCCAGGTTTCCCATTGGCCGCTGTCGTTGAGCCATAAAATTTTCTTGTTGGTGTAATCAACAACATAAACCCGGCCATCGGTGCTGATTTCAACATCGGTTAAAATACCGGCACCAGTCAGCAAGGTATCGACCGTGCCGTCAAGGTTACGCCGCAACAATTTGCCGCCGTTGCCAGAAACATAAATGACGCCATCGTCAGCAACGGCGATGCCGTATCCGTCGATCGCCAATTTGGCGACCGGTTCAACAGTGTTGGTCTCGATGTTAATGCGGGTAATCTCACCGCTGCCTTTTACGGTGTATAGCAAGCCGTCTTTCGCAAGTTCGACATCGCGTGGCGACGTGCCCGAACCCAGCAGAACCTTGCTGTCCAGGCGGTAATCGTTAATCCTGTTTAAATCGGTCGTTTGAGCGGTTTTTAATAAATGACTGTAAGCTTTGACCGTTAAAGCAGTCTGCGCGTCATTGGAGTACCACCAGCCACTGGCATGATCAGGTGTCCACCAGGTTTGGTTGCCGGATTGTGTCCGTTTGCCATAAAGATGTTGGGATGCGCGATATAAAGTCCTAAAGGATTCTTCAGCATTCCATGCGGTCAGCGACCAAGCACCCAAGGCCGTTTGGGTTTTAGTATATTGGGGATAGCTGGAGCGCAAGCCACCGTCATTTTGTTGGGTACTTGCGATTGTATTGTATAAATTAATGGCGGAAGCTTCATCGCCCAGGTTTTTTTGGAACGCAGACGCAACACCGACCAGACTCTGTGTTTGAATATGACATCCCCCACAGCGATTGCTTTTTTGCCAAAACATCGCCCCATTAGCGGCATACGCGCTGCCGGTTTTGACCGCAGTGCCAACAGCGAAAAACAACGGATCGGTCGCTTTGCCGCTTGCGGTATCGACACCTTCCAAAGTGATCTTTCCATGTGCCGTTTGCGTGCCTTCTGGAACGAAGGTTTTATCGACGCTAAACTTGCCTGCGGCTTTGTCGCCGACATAAAGAGCACCGGTAATATCACCGCTAACTACACTATCTGTCGCCCGAACTTTTATCGGCAAATTACCTTCAGCTGCCGGAATCCAGTTACCGAACGATACATTTTGATAATCGTTGACCGCCAGTTTGTCGAGTGTCGCCGTTACTTGATGTAGAACGTTCCCGGTCCCTGGTTGTTCGATGGTAAGTGTCAAGGGGACGTTTTTTAAATCGGTGTTACCGGTATTACTCAGGTATACATCAAGTTTAACTGGGGATTGTGAACCCGCCTGGGTCAACGGCGGATTAAGGCTAAGTGCGCCGTCAAAAGCAGTTGTCGAGACTATTTGGCCATAAGTCTGATTTTCAGCCAATACTTGACCGAAAGGTAATGATTGATTGATTGTGCCGGGCTTAATCGTGCGTAATATCAATCGGTAAGTGCCTGGGGCGGTTTGCGCTGTATTCCAGGGCACGGTAAATGTGTTGGATTCTTTAGGGGCGAAACTAAATTTGGAGCCAAGCTCGGTAGTACCTGGCGCATAAGGCGACACCGTGGCAATACTGATACCTTCTGAATTGACGATTTCACCAAGAATAACGGCATCTTGGGCTTCAGTCAGCAAGTTAGCGATTTCAGCAGTAAACAACAAAGTTTCATTTGCCCCGGCAGCCTTATTCGGCGGATTGAGCGATACGATTTGAAAGCTTTGCACGTCTGCTTGGGCCAAAGGTTCAACTGCAATTTCAGTCGTATAGCTGCCGTGCGCGGATAAAGTGACCTCCCGAATAGTCGAAAAATAACCTTCTGCTGATGCATTCAGCGCAAAATTCAAGTTTGTGATGCCGGCAAATTCGAACTTGCCATCATTGCTGCTAATTGCACTCAAATCTCGCCCATCGTTTAATGACACTTTGGCACCGGCAACAGGTAATCCAGTCAGGCTGTTTTTAACAACACCATTTAAGAGACTGTTGATTGCTGCAGGATTGCTACTGATGGGCGATAAGGAAAACTCTTGGAAAATCTCGCCAAATCCGCTCGCATTTAGCGTAAATGTCCGCTCTGAGAACGATGGAGCGGTAAAGGTTAAGCTGAAATTTAGCGAATCAATACCCGCTATGGCGAACGTTCCGTCGGTTGCTGTTTGTATATTTTCTCCTGTCTCTACCCATTTAACTACCGCATTATTGATAGCCGCTCCGCTCAAGCCATCAACGACTCGGCCTGATACTGTCAAGCTGGATGGCATCACGGAACCACCCAAACGATACAGACGCACAAGGCCTAAATCGCCATTCGATCCAGGACTGAAAGTAAACGATATCGATTGGTTTTGATAACCATCAGCCGAGAGATTCGCTTGGTAGCCGCCGCGCGGCATCGCATTGAAAACAAAACTACCGTCATTGCCGGTTGCTACGGTAGCTCCACCGGACATTGCAATCTGAGCACCGCTTAAGGCTTCGCCGCTTTCACCGTCAATTATCTTGCCGAAAAGATTGTACGGAGCGTTGTCTAAAAAGACACCGATCTTAATCAGTGATTGTTTCAATATGACACTGCCGCCACCCGCAACGGTCACCATACCGTTCACCGAATAATAGCCGGCCTTGTCAATTTGGACGCTGTAATCGCCCGGGAGCAGTGACGACCATTCGAAATTACCGCCGCTGTCGCTTACTGTAGCGTGTGAGTCTGACCCGGTTAAGGTGATTAATGCTCCGGAGAGTACGGAATGGTCTTGGCTGTCTTCAATATGTCCACGTACTGCTCCGGTTTGCGGATCGGCAGATAAGCCTAATGTTCCGGCGTCGGAGATTTGGCTGGAGACAACGGTCACAACGCGGCTGAGGCTGTTATAACCGTTTTTACGCGCAACCAGTGTTTGGGTATTAACAGGTACGCCAGTCATCTTAAAATAACCGGTGCTATCGCTCAGGACAGTGAATCCAGTGACTGAGGCAAGTGATATTTCGACATTGGCGAGCGGTTCATGGCTGTTTTCCTTGACGATATAACCGGTAACTGTTCCTGTTTGGCTTCCCGAAACGCCTGAATTGGCTGCGGTATACGCCGCCAAAGCCCTTAGCGCCAGTGCTGTAGTGTAAACATCGTCAGACCAGCTACCGTTCGCCGCCTGCTTGTTGGTCAGTGCTGCTGCGCTTGATTGAAATAACGAGGCCTCGGCGCCATCTGATAAAAGCGCTATAAGAGCGACAGCACTGGTGTGATCCTCCCCCCATAAGCCATTGCCATCGCGTTTTGAAAGCAAAAAGTTATGCGCTGCGTTCAATGCTGCTGGTACGCCTGAAACGGAGGATTTGTATGGGCTCAAAGCAATGGCAGCAAGCGCTGTCACATAAATATTGTTATCGTTCGCTGCAATTGCCCAGCCACCATCGGATTTTTGGGCATTCAGCAGAAACTTGACGCTACTATTAGCCGCCGGGATATTACCGTAACCGGATCTATTTAAGGTCTGTAAAGCAAACGCTGTATCCGGTACGTTGCTGCCATAACCTTCTAGCTCGCCAAATCCGCCGTCGGCGTTGGCACGCGATTTTAATACATCGATTTGGTTAACTACGTTAAGACCTGAATCGTTCCTGGCCAAAATTAAACGCGCTAAATATTCAGTGCCGCCATAGTTTTCGTTTTCCAGATACTGCAATGCCGTAGGAGTAATGGCTTTATTGTCACCGGTCTCTTTCCATAACTGTAAAGTTTCTGCCGAAGATTGATAGGCAGTGGCTATACCCGCATCAGTGGCTATGCTCCCGTCTGCTTGAAACTGCGCGACCAACCAATCGTTTCCGGTATCAGCATGGGGCGGTGTAATCGCGGCAAACAGCAATGCCATTGTTATTACGAAGCGCCATTTCAATTGAGTGGGCAGGCAGCTGAATTTATTCATGGCGTATTCCTAACATGACGAAGTTCGTTAAAACCGCCGTATGAAGTAGCGGTTGTTCTTGATGACAATAGCTTCAAAAATTAGATGTCTAATATTTGGGATGAGTGGCTAAAAGAAATCAATTCGCTTGCCAATTATTTGTGACAAGCTTCATGCTATATATGCTTTGAAACTGGAATCGTATGCAGGAGGGGTGAATTCAGGCCTTAGTTCTTAAAATCCAAGCAGTTTTATTGATTGTTTTTTAATTGACGCATGACGACAAAGCCCATCAGCGCTCCCCACAGCAGCATGTAGATGCTATGTAACATCAGCTCAGGGCTAAAACTATCAACGTGCCTGACGTAGTCTAATAGGTCGTCGGCCAGCACCAAGGCCAACACAATATAAATGGAACTTTTGAAACGAATAGCATGGGAATAAAAAACACCGATCCCCAAAATGACAAAGCCGCTTACAAAGCGTATCAGGCTATGAACAAATAGCTCTTCGGTAAATATGTTTTGCTTGAGGGCTGAATCGACAAAATACAGTCCAATTAATCCGGTTAAAAAAACGCTAATACTTAGTATTTTCATGGGAGTGTCTTCCGTTTATTCGCTAATCAATTTTAATCCGGGCGGCAGGGTCTCGCCAAACATCTGTTTTTCTTCGGCTGAATCCAGTTCTTTGAACTGCTCTACCATGTCAATCCAGGCTTGAGGCACTTTGGCTGACTTCAGTTGCTCGATCACTTTTTGCCGAGTTGAGCTGTCTATATCTCTCGCCCTGTCGCCACTCATTCTGGCAATGAGTGTTGCTGCAAAAGCTGATTGCGGTATTTTTTTCCAGTCTTGGGTCATGATTTCCTGTAACCATTTTTCGGCAATATCGGTGGCAATAACATTGTGGCTGCTGCCATGAAAGGGGATGCGCGCACCAATGCGTCCAAGTGCCCACCACGTTTGACTGGATTCGCCGGGTTTGCTTAAGCGTTTCAAAAGCCATTCGCCTAACTGGCATTTCTTGTCAACGGATAGACGTTCTAATACGGCGACCAGACGCACCATATCATCATAGCCGCGGGTTTTAATCTGTTTCGCAAGTGCCGGTTGTCTGGCTGATTCCGGGTTAATGAATTTAGCCAAGTCGTCAAAAAGTAGATTCTGTGCCTGCTCGTTTAAGCCTCCGGCAACACGCCGCCATAATATCCACCATTCCGCCCAATGCTGGGCTTCGTTGATAAACTGTATGCCGTGGGGATAAGTCTTCCAAAGCTGTTCCACGCGCCAATCGTCAAGCGGATAGCCAAAACCAGGCCGCAAACAGAAGCCGATCAGGCTCAGCCACAGACGCTCGTGATGTTCTGAACGGCGGCGATATTTTGCGCCTTCCAATAGCGCGGCAAACATCTCTCTAAGTAACACGGTCGGCCATTGATTGCGATCTGAGCCCAACAGTTTTTCCAGATCATTACGAAGATTCTTAACAGCTTTAGGGTCAACCAGTTTTGACTTTGAACCAAAAACTGATTGAATTTGCTCGATAACCTTGTCGAATTGAGGGGGCAATTGTGCATCTGTTTGACTGACACCTGCCGATTTTTTGCGGATTTGAAATTCAACGTCCCAACGCTGGTTTTTATCACTGACGGATACGCATTGAATTTTCAGAGTGCCTATTTCTGTTTGTGTGACGGCGAGTTCTACGATGGTTTCTTCCTTGCCACCGTTAGCGTCACCAGCAAATGCAACGGCTAACGGCGGTAAGGAGTGAAATAGATCGGTAATTTCAGTGATATCGCCCGGTTTGAAATTGCTGTCGCCAGAGAGAGAGGCGAGGTGAAAGCGCACTGGAACGCCAAGTCGCAACGCAAAACGGCGTCCTTCCAAGATGATTTCGTTGTCTTCCTCGCTGCCTTTGGGTAGTAGGCAAATCCCCTGTTGCTTACTGGCATCACCAGTATCTACCAGTAAAAAATAACTGCGAGCGGAGCCGCCGCCGATTTTTAATTTTTTATCCCGGCGGGCTAAGGCATAGCTGACTGCGCCGAAGGCAACAGCCAGTTCGGGGTGATTATTTTCCAGCAAGAGTGGCTGAGATGAGCGCCATGAATTAATCAGGTCAACGGCTCTTTGCGTAATAGGTTGGCTTCGAAACACGCCACCGTTTAGCAATAAGGCATCGGGGACAAGCTCATCTGAACCCAGGGCTTCTCGACTAGCCGCCGTATGTAATTGCAAAAATGCGGCGATATGTTTGCTAACTGCGGGTTCTGCCGCATAGGGCAAACCGAATTCAACCACGCCGCTACGTTTCCGGTCGGGTAAGTCATGAAGCCCTGATAGTGGAAAAAAACCATCCAATGCAATCGATCTGACTTCGCTTTTAGTTAAGGGGACGGAACGAGAGCCACCAATCAGTTTCGAGCCGCCACCCAGCAGTGTGACATTGACTTGTTCAGGGGCATCACTTGCCAGCAGTTGTTCTTTTGCTATGCGACATTGCTCGATTAGTTGGGCGAGTTCTGCTGCAGAAAGCCGTTTATCTTCAGCAGATATGCGGCCTTCGACGATATGAGCCAGTGCCAGATCAATATTATCGCCACCGAGCATTAGATGATCGCCGACACCGATACGGGTCAGCTTCGGCTCTTGAGCGCCGTGTTCGACTTTGATGAGTGTTAAATCGGTCGTGCCTCCGCCAACATCGCAGACCAGCAGTAGGTGAACATTCGCTAAGGCCTGATTGATATTGCCGGTATTGCGTCTGAGCCAGTCGTAGCAAACCGCTTGGGGTTCTTCCAATAATCTGACATTAGTCAGACCGGCAATTCTGGCTGCTTCCAGGGTTAACGAGCGAGCTTCCTCATCGAATGAAGCGGGCACGGTCAGTACGATATCTTGTTGCTCTAGTGGCGAGTCTGGAAATTTGTGACTCCACACTGTGCGGATATGAGCAAGATAACTGGCGCTGGCGTCAATCGGTGAGACTTTGGCAATATCGTTGCCGGCGCCCCAGGGCAGGATATTGGCCGACTGATCAACAGAGGGGTGAGACAGCCAGCTTTTAGCGCTGGTCACCAAGCGGCCTTTGCTTTTGGCGCCCAATAAGCGCGCGGCTTCCCCTATAACGGCAGCGTGTCTGGAGGATGGCTGTTTTTGCGGGAAACTGGCGTCAGCCTCGGATAGCTCGCCTTCGGCGGGATGGTAGCGAACGGACGGTAATAGTGGCCTGGCTGATATTTGACCAGGCGCAATTAATTGCTCGATTTGAAATAACTGAATGTCTTGATGGGGTTGATCAGTTTGGGTGTAGGCAACAACGGTGTGTGTGGTACCTAAGTCGATACCGACCAGGAAAGGTGTTGTAGTTTTTTTCACGATAATTTGTCGGTGTGTTGTTTGCCTGGAGATTCGTTGGTTGGCGTACTCTACGCCAACATGTTTTCGGCAATTGTTGGGTTAGGCAAAGCCTAACCCAAGCAACTCACTGTGATAGATATTAAGCGTTATGATCTTCCGATTCAGTCGATGAAGTAATCTGGTTATCCAGATCTTCAGCGTCCAAACCGTCTTTTTTCAAGCGGTAATGCGGGGCAATACTAATCAGTAAGGTGACCAAGGCTGCTGCGTAAGGCACAACCTGTACAGATAAAATTGCTATCCACAACCGGCCGCTAAAATTATCGAAATGCTCGATGGAAGCCATGGCAGCAATCGCAGAACCCAGCAAAATCAGCAAGAATAATTCCTGACGAATAATCATCAAGCCGGCGATTAATGGACCTTGCTTTTCATATTTAGGAGTACGCATAAAGGGTTTGCCCGATGTGAATAAACCTTGCAACGTGCCCTTTGCGACTGTATGGGTCAGAGCTAGTCCACTTAAAGCTGCGCCAACTGAATTCCAGAAAGAACACGGAACGCGCGCTTGATAGAGCCATAATCCTCGAAGAATCTTGAAGGAAAATATACCGACCGTTGGCAATAAAAAGACATTCGACGGTAATTCGCTATGAATTGGATCGTACAGGATCACACCGGTTAACAGTAAGCTGGTGCCGGTAAATAACAAGGCTAAGGCATCAGAAAACCACGGTAACCAGCCGGCGACAAAATAGTATTTTTGTGCGGAAGTCAGTGGTGAGGCTTTAGTCGGTAAAAAGCTTTTCCAATGTGCCTTGATGATTTGCATCGCGCCATAAACCCAGCGGAAACGTTGCGTCATATAGCCTGACATGGTGTCCGGCATCAAACCTTGACCGAAAGAGTCTTTAACGTAGACAGAATCATAGCCTGCCTCATACAAGCGCAAACCTAACTCAGAGTCTTCACAAATACACCATTGAGCCCAGTTACCTACTTCAAGCATGGCCGATTTTCTGACCATCGTCATGGTGCCATGTTGAATGATGGCGTTGTATTCGTTGCGTTGCACCATGCCGATATTAAAGAAACCGGCATATTCCCAATAACAAAAGGATTTGAATGAGCTCAAGTCACGGTCACGATAATCCTGTGGCGATTGCACGAAACCGACGTTTTCGTTATCGAAATACGGCACCATGGACTTGAGCCAATCCGGCGACAAAATGTAATCACTGTCGATGACGGCAATGATTTCTGCATCCGGTGCAGTTTGTTCAAGCGCGTGATTAAGCGCCCCGGCCTTGAAACCCGGCCAGTTTTCCAAGTGGAAGAAACGGAACATTGGGCCCAAACGTTCGCAATCATCTCGCACCGGCTCCCAGATTGTCGGGTCATAAGTGTTGTTATCCATCACCAATACTTCAAGATTTGGATAATCAACCTTGGCAAGTGCCTCTAATGTCTTGCGCACCATCATCGGCGGCTCATTATGAATTGGCAGGTGCAAAGAAACTTTGGGATATTTGAAGCTTTCTGAAGGCGTGAGCGGTTGAAAGGTTCGCGCTGTTTTGTGGTGCCAGATGACTTCGGCAATCTCCAAACTCTCAATCAACAAAATGGCCGCGGCCATGACCTGCATTAAGATCAAAATGCCCCAGAATACGGCGGTGAGCGGTGTCTGGTATTGTTGTGCGCCGATGGAGGCCGACCAAAAAATAACGGAAATTGCCAGGTTGGCCACCAAGCCGAAAAACAACAAGCCCGGTAATTTGAGACTTTTTCTGGTGAATAAGAACAATATCATCAGCACAAAGCTGAAAATCGCCGCGCCTGCCGCCCAATGTTGCCAGCCGGGTAAAGCGATGACATCGCCATCCATTGGATATTTAGGCTGTCTATCTGCGTTGAAAATACCCCAGTAAGCACCTGCCGAACCTTCAATGGATTTTTTCCAGGGTTGGTCGAAGGCTTCTACGACGTAATAGGTGATTTTTTCTTTATCGGCACGGTTGAGAAACTCGCGCAGGAATTTTGCCTGATTAGGAATAGAGGCTGTTGCATGACCGAACGGTTGTCCATCTGAAGGCCAGCCAACTTCTGTAATGATGACCGGTTTGTTTGGATAAGCTTTTTGCACGTCATGGTAACGGTCGAAGACATAATCAACGGCGTCTTCTGCTGCAATACCTTCCCAAAATGGCAGGATGTGTACGGCAATAAAATCGACTTCATTAACCAGTTCCGGATGCTTAATCCAGACGTCCCAAGTTTCAGATGCACTTACTGGTCGCCAGGTTCGTTGTTTGACTTCGCGGATATAACCAATCAATTGCTCTGCAGTGATATCGGCCCGGAGCAAGACTTCGTTGCCGACCATCAAGCGAATGATCTTGGGATTGTTTTCGCGACTGACGTTGATTAAGGTTTCAATTTCCTGGCGATTTTTTTCCAGATTGCCATCTATCCAGGCGCCGACAGTGACGTTGAGATTGTGTTTGGCAGCTAACTCAGGAATTTTGTCCAGGCCTTTTAGTACGCTATAAGTACGAATTGCATGGGCTTTATTGGCAAGTAATGCCAAGTCATTATCAATATCGGCGGCACTTGGGAAAGTGCCGCTGGTCGGAGAATCATCTTTACGCTGAGGGTCAAAAGTGACGCCCATCGTGGTTTTGGTCCAGGGTTGAAGTTGTAATGGATTATTGACATAACTCCAGATGCTGAAGTTAATGACAACCAGCAGAGCAATAGCGATCACTGTAACTATTTTGGTTTTCATTTTATGGCTCGGAAACCTTGTTAACGTAATGAATTAGAGGGATTGAGAAGGGGATAGCGATTACATTGATATATAAACCGATCAGATCCAGCAGATTTAAGGATGGTTTTATACACTCGGAATGAGGCCGTCGATAGCTATTTTACACGGCTCAAAACCAACAAGAAACACTTTAGGCGTTGGTAATCTGAACGAAGGTCAAAAACAACACCATGAGAACCTCTAAAAATTAGCTGTTCATGCGCTCAGGACAGGTTTCGACTGTCCCCAAGAGAGTGTCTTGTCGAAGGGCAATTTTTGAAGGGCACCCTCATGATAGAGCGCTGATAGGTAGGGCAATCCCTTGTGATTACCCCTTACAAAGCCATTAGAAATGCGACTAAATCGTTGACTTCTGTTTTCGTTAAGCCGATGTCGAATCGGGCATTATAAAACTGAACAACACCGGTTAAATCCTTGGCCGAGCCATTGTGGAAATAGGGCGCACGCCCGTTTAATCCTCGTAACACAGGGCTGTTGAACTTTCCTATATCAATCCATTTTCCGGTAATAAGTGCTCGACCTGGATCAGTGACTTGAACTTCCACACCTGATTGTGATCGCAGGGTATAAACAGGCAGTTCGGGAGCCGAAGGGACATCGATCGTTGCACCGTCATTACTATGTATATTCGCAGCCATTGACACACCGATATTTAGCGGTAGGGCAGACGAATGATTGCCTATATTAGGTGTGTTGTGACAAGTGCCGCAGGTGCCGGTTATGGTTTTATTGGGAAACGGATCATTGGTATTGTACAGAGGATGGTTTGCTGTGCTATTGAGTCCTGGAACGTTGGCAATTAAAAATAATCGGGTATTGAAGATATGCTCGCCACGACCAATAGATTTCTGGAGTGGGGTTAATTCTTTATCTGAATTACCAGGCTCCCAGCGTTTGAATAAGTTAAAAACCTCCTTATCGTAGTCGCCACTTAAAGAATCATTTTGGCCAGTGAAATATTTGGGTGCTAATTGTTCGGCAATGAATCGTGGCCCTCCATTACTTTCCTCAAGATTGAGACCATTGAGACTTCGTTGAGCCGAATACATGTTCAGCTCAAATGCCAAAATATCTGCATGAGCCTGCGTACCTGTTATAGGTCGATCACCTTGAGCATGTTTAATGACTCCGTCATTCGATTGGCTGAGCAAACCCGAGACTAGCACTGTCGTATTGGCGAAATTCTGTCCAGTAGCTATGGGCTGGAGAGACTTTCGACCATCCCACATCAATGTTGAGCGGAAAATGAGGTTCGTAGGTGGCAAGGGTCGACGAAAAAGAAACAATTGTTTGCTGATGCCGACATTCCCCGCAGGTATCTGACAATTTTGAGGATTAGAAGCACTTGCCAGAGCAAAATCTGCCGTTTCGGGTATGCCAAGCTGCACCCGAATCAGCCCATGATTGACCAAGTGACCTGACAATCGTGCATCAGGCGATTGCGATGAGCTTGTGGGCGGACAATCGGAACCGTCCACCGGAGCAAACAACGGATCTGAAGGGTGGCTGATCGCCAACTGTTGCGCGTGAGCTGGGGTAAATGTCCAGGCCTCTTCCGGCAAATGACAGGTATTGCAAGAACGACCGTTGCCACCCAGTTTCGAGAAAAAGCCATGGGTGATTCCGGAATGGAAATCATTGGTCGAGGCCGACGCGGCGCTCGTTGGATAGTCCATTGTTGTTATCAGTTGTCCTGCCTGCTCATGTGCTTCCATCCTATTATCTGGTAGACCATCGGCGCATACGCTGTATGGCATGGTTTCGAGTATTGAAAGTGCTTCACAGGCATTGACGATCCCGATGCTTGAGCTTTTCCGGTAAGTTGCCGATGTTTTTAAGACATCCCTTATTTCGTCAACAGACAATTGGGGGCGTAGTTGCAACAACAAAGCAATAACACCACTGACATGTGCCGTGGCTAGCGAACTGCCTGAATAAAAATCGTAACCTAGAGGAGTGGTGGTGAGAATGTCTATGCCGGGAGCAGCCAATGGAGCGGCTTGAAATGACCAGGATGGACGGGCAACTGTCCCTGTCGAATCTGAAGATATAACCGGAATGACAGATTCGACTGACGCAGGAAAACCTGGCTCTGCTTGCGATTCATTGGCCGCTGCGACCAGGATGATGCCTTTGCTGTAAGCTTTTGCAAGCAGCTTTGTCAACAATTTGTCTGGCGGCCCGGTCAAGCTCATATTGATGATGCGGACACCATGATTAATCGCATAGTCGAGAGCTTTCGCTAATGTCCAGCTGGCGCAACGTGCTTTCTGAGAGTGGCTATCACTATGCCAACAAGCCTTAAGTGCCATTATGCGGGCATCCGGGGCGACACCGCGAATACCCATGCCGTCATTGGCGCCAGCGCCAATTATGCCTGCCACTGCGGTACCGTGGGCATCGGTTTTGAAACTGGGATCGCCGCCTTCGACAAAGTTTTGGGTGTCGATTATTTGCCCTGCCAGATCGGGATGATTGCTGTTGATACCCGTATCAATGATGGCAATAGCAACGTTTTTTCCGGTACTAACCTGGTACACCTGGTCTGCGCCGATCAACTTCATCCCGTAATCCATGTCGGCTAAGGGATCGCCATTGCCTTTTGTCAGACTATTGAAGAACTGATTGCGTTCCACCATTTGCACGCGTTTGTCTTCGGTCAATTCCAGAATAATCTGCTCGACGGATAAATGTTCAGGAACCCGATAAACCAAACAATTGACATGAATCGAAGTAAGACTAAACTCGCCCGCTTTGGCAATTCCATACCGGGTTTGAATTTCCCGGTCGATGCTCTCCCATTTATCGCGATGATCTTCAGAAAGAGTGACGATCACCTGTCGCGATAAAAACTGTATAGGGGGTGATGCCAACTGCGCCTGTTTGCCAGCACAACCCAATAATAGTAAGAGAACAAATAGACTGGCAGAGATTAATTTATGGATGTTCATCTGGATTGACTATTGAATTGATGGACTCCGGCACCTGCTCAGGTGTCAGCACACGCACCTTGGGATTGTTCCGGTAGGCCGCCAACACCTTATCGATCTGCACTTTAGATGCTTGGCTTGCCGGAAGCATTATTGAATACACACCCAAGTCTGATGGGCCGGACACCAACTGAGCATTCGTGGACTTGAGCAGATTACGAATTTCAAGCTCCGTCATGGTTTCGGCAAACGTGAGTGAGATTCTTAAATTGTGCGCTTCGACGCCAACATTTGAGGTGGTCGTGAGCGTTTCGTAAAGTGCTCCCCCGTAGGTGAGATTCTCTGGATCAGACGGCACAAATATCAGGCAAACCGTAGCCAACACGATGCTTTCCAGCACCAATAGGCAACGCAAATACAACGGTAGCTCAGATAGGTTGGCGATTAATGCAATGATTCCGGAATGGTAACGGCCAATTTTTGATTTTCCGGGATTGCTCGCTGCTGAAGCGTTAATTTTCGCAGCTTGCGTCAGGGAATCTTGAATAACCGCCGATGCTTTTTGTGTAGGTGCTTCGGCAATAACAAGCCTCTCCAAAAGTTGGTTGAAATGGTCTGGGGGCGGCTGCCATAGGCTATGTTCCTTACGCACACGAAAAGCGCCCTTCAGTACCTGAGATTCAGACCACTCAGTGAGGCACAGGTCGCAAGTTTTCAGATGTTGCTCAACGGCAAGCCGTTCTGCAGTATTCAATTTACCAGCCATAAAGTCGGGAAGCTTCATCGAGGCATGCTCATGCCGACGCTGCAAATCGTTAAATAATTTTTTGGATGTCATAACCACCTCCCCTGTTGAAAGGCTGTTGGTGTATAGCCTTTTCGCTCCAGGCGTTCGAAGAGTTTTTTGCGTGCATGAAACACGCGGGTTTTTATTGTATTGGCTGGACAGCCCAGCAAATCAGCGATTTCTTGGTAAGAATGGTCGCCAGCGTAGCTCAGCTCTATCACCTCTCGATGTTCTGCGGAAAGCGATTCCAAGCCGTCATTTAATGCATCTAAAAGCTCCCACGCCAAAATGATTTGTTCCGGTGTCGAGGAAGGATCAAGTGGTTCGGATCGACCTTCAGTAGGTGCGGAAACATTGATTTCTGGCTGTTCAACGGCAAATCGTCGGACTCGCTCTTGAATTTTCAAGCCCTTATTAAACGCAATACCGAACAGCCAAGTGGTAAATTTACCTTTTGCAGGGTCAAAATCACCCGCATGTTGCCAGATAGCCAACATAACATCGTTCACGGCTTCACTTGCTAAATCATGGTTTTTCAACTGTTTTATGAGGAAGCTGCCAATTCTTTGCGCATAGTTATCATAAAATTGTTGAAATGCGTCGCGATCCTGATGCTTGATTCGATCCAGAAGATCGGTCACAGCCTGATCCATCGCGTGTTGACTAGCCTTGTTCGAAAATTGCAATGAGCCGTACCTCAAATCGTCAACAAACGACGGACTATAGTTTTCAAGAAATTTCATTGGACTCTCGATTACCTTACTCTCATGTATCAACATGAGTTCTTTCCAAGGAATGTCGAAAAGGTTCATGCTATTTTTCATTTATTGTGATGTTGTCGATATAAAACCGATCGGTATCTGCTTTGGCAGGCTACTCCACAACATTGCTTATGTCGATTTGTCAGAGAAGTATTGATGCCTCGGGGGTGAAATCACCTGCCACTCGACCTGATTCCCAAGTTGTAGCGGGGGAACCAGCAGGTAGTCGAATTTTTTTGAACCTTTGGTGAGTTCCCGGTAATAACAAGATGAGTCTGCAGGCTTGAGTAAACGTAAGATACCGCCCATTCCAACTTGAGGTCATTATCATGAAAACCATAACATCTATGCATAACCCACGATTTTCCATGCCTGGCTTGGCGGTGACAGCGCTGTTTGCTGTGCTCGCACCCACGTTATCGACTGCGAATAGCGCCCCACATCCTGGCGATCCGTTCCCTGGACTCAGCGCCGAGCAACAAGCACTGTTCGATGGTGGAGAAGAATACTTTGTCCAGGAACTTACAGTGACCGAAGGCCTGGGGCCTGTGTACAGCGAGAAATCCTGCCTGGCATGTCATGCATTGGGGGGGATTGGCGGTGGTGATTCACTGGAAAATGCCAATCATTTTGTGCAGCGTTTTGGCACACTCAATGCCAATGGCAGCTACAACAACCTGGCTGTGTTCGGCGGTGATGTACTGCAAACTCGATCAATTTCTGATGACCCTGGGGCGAATGGCTGTAAGGTGGCTGCTGAAGTCATCCCGCCGGAAGCAAGTATTCTAGCTCTTCGAAACCCACTGCCGATGTTCGGCATCGGCTTGATAGCGGCGATCCCGGATGCCACGATTCTAGCTGGCGCACGAACCGCACCGGATGCGGACGGCGTTTTAGGTCGTCCGAATCAAGCACCTACTGCGGCACGTCCCGGACGTTTCGGCTGGAAGGCACAGACGGTGGACCTGGCAGCGTTTAACGCCGCCGCCGCCAATGGCACGATGGGTTTCACTTCATTGTTATCGCCAAGCGAGCAAAAACCGCAGGGCTTGGATACGCCTGCCGGATGTACAAATGCCGAGCTAGGCGTTGTACCTTTTGATGATTTCATCCCTGAAATTACCGCTTGGGAAGTCATGCTGGCGCCAGTAAAACAAAAGAGTTTTGATGAAGAAGCTCGTCGTGGACAGCGGGTTTTCAACGACATTGGCTGCGCAAAATGCCACACACCCGTGATGCAGAGTGGGTCAAACTTCCAGGTAAAACGAACTGATGGCACATTACTGGCTGTCGAAGCCGTAAGCGATAAGCCCGTAAGGCTCTATAGTGATTTGTTGCTGCATGACATGGGCGCGGATATGGATGAAAAAGTGACCATGGGGACGGCCAAAGGCAGTGAGTTCCGCACCGCACCTCTGTGGGGTCTTCGATTACGAACCGCTTTCCTACACGATGGCAGCGCAAGTTCGGTCTATGATGCAATAAAGGATCACGGTGGCGAGTCCGCGATTATCCGCGATCGCTATTTGAAGCTGTTGCCCCGAGATAAAAAGGCTATCGCTAAATTTCTGGATAAGATTTGAGTATGGGATTTAGTCGGTAGCTTCGATTTTGTCAGTCTGCGTCGAGGCTGCATCTTGCATTTCTACCAACAACGAGACTCACATTTCACCGCTTTGGGCGGATAAATATGCCCAAGATAATACTGGATTTTCAAAAATGTAGTTTTACAGGTGGACGCGAATTAATAAGCGTCCACCTAATTAGCTAAACCCCAACTTGTGTAGATGTCGATGCCTTGGGGATACTTCCTATAATGTCGTCACCGTGAGATGCAAAATGATGGTACCCAGCACAATCACAACCATGCGCTCTGACAGCACAAAAATGCAGTGCTACACCTCTCTTCGAACAGTGAAACTATGGGCGCGTCGCCGTTGTTGGGCTACCCCCAAATGTCTGCTGTTAATTCCGTTGCTTTTCTCCGGCCTATCGCTGTTAGGCAATTTTGCCTGTGCTGAAGAGGCCAAACCTCTGGGGCAAATCAATGATTACCTGCGCGTTACCGGCGAATTGCAAAGTCGCTACGAAGCGTGGGATTATTTTCAGCCGTTTCCAGCGCTGAACAACAACAACGATTATGATTATTGGGGGCTACGTGCTCGGCTCGGCGTCCTGTTCACGACGTCTTATGTTGACGGCTATGCACAGGGTCAATATTCCGGCATTTACGGTCTTCCCGATAATGCGGTTGCGGTTCCTGGCGGTGGCCTGGGATTGGGTGCGGCTTATTTTTCGGAAAATAAGGCTACCTCCCCCAGCAATCTGTTTTTAAAGCAGGCTAATCTGAACTTTAAATTCGCAGCTTTGGGACTGCCCGGCATGTTCCTGAAAGTCGGCCGATTCGAACTTCTGGACGGCATGGAATACAAAACCGGTGTGACCAAGTTTGATGGACTGAAGCTGACACGCGTCTCGCAGCGTCTGGTAGGGGCGTTCGGATTCACTCATGTGAGCCGAAGTTTCGATGGCTTTTCAGCTGTTTATGACCAACCCGCTTTCAATGTGACTGCGAGTGGCGTCCGTCCAACGCAGGGAGGGTTTAATGTCCAGGCACAAGATGAGATAAGTAATATCGATCTGTTTTATACCGCATTGACTGGCAAGAAGGATGTGCTGTTGCCGGACACTGAAGGCAGGCTGTTTTACATGTATTACGATGATGACCGTAATACCCAAGCGCTGGATAACCGTCCTGCCATCGATAGATCCCTGCTTAATCATCAGAATTTAGCCATTCACACCATCGGCACCCATTGGCTTACGCTGCATCAACGGGGTGCGGACAGTATCGATGGTCTTTTGTGGGGGGCGTACCAGTTTGGCGATTGGACCCAACAACATCATCGAGCTTGGGCTCTCGATGCCGAAGTGGGTTATCAGTGGGGAGATCTTCCCTTGAAGCCTTGGCTACGCGCCGTCTATTTTCGAGGCTCGGGCGATGATGATTCCACCGACGGTACGCACAAAACATTTTTCCAAATGCTTCCTACCGTGCGAACCTACGCCAAGTTTCCCTATTTCAACTTGATGAATTTGCAAGATGTGTTCGTCGAAATGATCGTGTTGCCGACTCAAAAAATTAAAGTCGCAATCGATGTTCATCATCTGTCACTGGCCGATTCGAACGACTTGTTCTACGCCGGTGCGGGAGCTACTTCGCGTTCAGGATCATTCGGCTACCAGGGCCGTTCCTCGGGTGGTAACAACAACGTGGGGGAACTGGTGGATTTAACTTTTACTCATGCGTTAACCAACGAATTGTCATGGAGCGTCTACTACGCCCACGCTTTTGGAGGTAAGGTCATTTCGAACATTTATCAAGGAAAAAAAGATGCCGATTATGCCTTCGTAGAGTTAAGTCTGGCTTTCTGACTTCCAATGTTACGCTAGTCGTATCTTTGGCTTTTTTAAAATACGACCAACGTATATCATTAGTAACGCTATTCATGAAGCTATTTGGAGTTATTCATGTCTCATATCAGCCTTTGCATGGCAAGCTGGGAGGCTCTGTTTCGGTGACTATCAAGGTATCAGCCTGGCGTTACTGATTCAGGCTGAGCAAATCATTTCGGTGAATCTGAGACCATGGTGCGGAATAGTAAAGTCCGCACCATGGTCGCGTAGGGTCGCATTTTCTGACTTATGACAGGTTATTTATATTTTTTTTGCCAGATGTTCTGCGTAACCCGTATACGTCCGTGGGGTTAATTTCAGGAGATTAGCCTTGGCTTCTGCTGGAATCTCCAGGTTTTCAATAAAAGTGAGGAGTTGGGCTGGTGTAATCCGCTGCCCTCTGGTCAGTTCTTTTAATTTCTCATAGGGCTTTTCGATACCGTAACGGCGCATGACTGTCTGGATGGGTTCAGCCAGCACTTCCCAATTGGCATCAAGATCAGCCTCAATGGCTTCAGCATTGATTTGCAGTTTGGAAATGCCTTTTAAGCTGGCCTGAATGGCAATGCTGGTATGAGCGATACCCACGCCGATGTTTCTTAACACGGTGGAGTCCGTTAAATCGCGCTGCCACCGTGAGACCGGCAGTTTTTCTGCCAGGAATGAAAATATGGCATTGGCAAAGCCTAAATTGCCTTCCGAGTTTTCAAAATCAATCGGATTGACTTTATGCGGCATGGTTGACGATCCCACTTCACCCGCGATAGTTCTTTGTTTGAAATATCCTAGCGAGATATAGCCCCAAATATCACGATTAAAATCCAGTAATATAGTGTTAAAGCGCGATAAGGCGTGGAAGTATTCTGCGATGTAATCATGCGGCTCAATTTGAATGGTGTAAGGATTCCATTGCAGGCCTAGTGATTCAACAAAGTTTTTTGAAAATTCGGCCCAATTGACTTCAGGATAAGCCACGGCATGGGCGTTATAGTTACCTACGGCACCGTTGATTTTGCCTAGTAAAGCGACCGCTTGTAACTGCTCTTGTTGGCGACGCATACGGGCGGCGACGTTCGCGAATTCTTTGCCGGTGGTTGTCGGTGTGGCTGATTGACCATGTGTTCTGGAGAGCATCGGTTGATCAGCATTTTCAATCGCAACTTTTTTGATGGCGCCAATACATTCGCTTATTTGCGTATCGATAACGTCACGACCTTCTTTGAGCATTAAGGCGTAGGACAGGTTGTTAATATCTTCAGAGGTGCAGGCGAAGTGAATAAATTCACTGACTTTTTCCAGTTCTGCGTTGCCGGTAATTTTCTCTTTCAGTAAATATTCCACCGCTTTGACGTCATGATTGGTGGTTTTTTCAATATCTTTAACGCGTTGCGCATCGGCTTCGGAAAAATCACTCACAATACTGTTTAATAGCCGATTCGCCCCATCACTGAACGGACTGACTTCAGTAATCTTTGGGTGCTGGGCCAATGCTTGTAACCAACGCACTTCAACTTGAACACGAAAACGTATTAAGCCGTACTCGCTGAAAATGGGGCGTAATGAATTGACTTTGTCGGCATAGCGGCCGTCTATGGGGGAAATGGCGGTTAACGAAAAATTGGTCATAATGAGTCCGGTTTATACACTTTTAGAAAAATTGCTTGGCATGTTGGCTCGAGATTCAATGATCCCGCCGCCTAAACAGATGTCGCCGTCATAAAAAACAACGGATTGCCCTGGAGTAATGGCACGTTGGGGTTGATCGAAAACGGCACGGTAACGATTATCGGCGATGGGTTCCAAATAACACGACTGATCGGCTTGTCGATAGCGGGTTTTGGCTTGGCAACGTTGCGGTTTAGTTATTGGCAGATCGCGACACCAGTCCATCTGTGAGGCTTCAAGGGTGTTGTGAAGCATTAATGGATGATCATGGCCTTGGCCGACAATGAGAATGTTGTTTTCTAAGTCTTTATCCAGCACAAACCAAGGTTCATCAGGCGCATTTTTCACACCGCCGATGCCTAATCCCTGGCGCTGACCATAGGTGTAATACATCAATCCATGATGTTTGCCGATGATTTGACCTTCAGGTGTATGCATTTCGCCAGGTTGGGTGGGTAGATAGCGCTGAAGAAACTCAGTGAATTTGCGTTCTCCAATAAAACAAATACCGGTGCTGTCTTTTTTACGGCTGTTGGCAAATCCTGCTTTATCGGCAATTGCGCGGATTTCCGGTTTATGTAAATGGCCAATTGGAAACAAGGTGCGCGACAACGCTTTTTGTCCCAATGTGTAGAGAAAATAGCTTTGTTCTTTATTGGGATCCAATCCCTTGAGCAATTGGAATTCGCCGTTATGTTCGCCGACTCTAGCGTAGTGGCCGGTGGCAATATATTCAGCACCTAGGTCTTCGGTCGCGTAATTTAAAAACGCTTTAAACTTAACATGCTTGTTGCAGAGGATGTCCGGATTCGGTGTACGTCCAAGTTTAAATTCAGATAAAAATACTTCAAATACTTCATCCCAATATTCAGCAGCAAAATTGACAGTTTTCAGCTCAATACCCAAGGTGTCACATACTTGCTGTGCGTCGGCCAGATCTTGCATGGCTGTGCAGTATTCCGTGCCATCGTCTTCATCCCAGTTTTTCATAAATAATCCAGTCACCTGATGACCTTGCTCCAAAAGCAGCAAAGCAGTGACAGATGAATCGACACCGCCGGACATGCCGACGATTATGTTTTTACCCATGGTCAAGATCAAGAAAGGATTGTAATAGGGATAATGGGTAGCGCTGCCCGCTCAAGAATTCATCAATGCTAATTGACACTAATGGGCTTCTTAAACGATGACGCTGGGCGATAATTTCTTCTCGCGTTAGCCAATGAGTTGTCACAATGCCTTCATCCAGTTTTTGCAATGGATTGTGCGAATGACAGTGTCCGGTAAAACAAAATCTCATAAAGCTTGGGAATTCAGGGTTTTTTCGCCATAGTTGCACAGATAAAAGAGCTTCTGGTTCAAATTGCCAAGCGGTTTCTTCCAGAACCTCGCGTTTGACAGCGGTAAGAAGATCTTCGTTTTCTTCAAGATGCCCTGCTGGTTGGTTGAATTGCAAGCCGGAAGGCGTATGTTCTTCTACAAGTAAGAAACGGTTGTTTCTTTCGACGACTGCTGCGACTGTCACGTGTGGTTTCCAAACCATTGCCAAATTCCGAATCTATAAATCGATATTTTACAAGATTATAAAGATGCTATGTTGGCAAATCGGTAGAAGTAACGTGATCTTTATTTGGACCTTGAAAATCAAACAAATAAGCCGCCAATTTATTATGTAAAGAGTATTGAAATCTACTAATATTGACTCTATGTTGATAAATCGAAACATTTAGAAAAAAGCGACCATGTCCAAGTTAGACCAGCAAAAAAATATTGATAACGATCTGGCAGTTCAAGATGCTAAGCCGAAATTACAAAGGCCACCCTTATATAAAGTCATTCTTTTAAATGATGACTTTACGCCGATGGATTTTGTGATAGAAGTGTTGATGGACTTTTTTTCGATGACTGAAGAAATGGCGACACAGATTATGTTGCAGGTACATACGGAAGGTATTGGTGTTTGTGGGACTTTTTCCAAGGACGTGGCGGAAACAAAAGTTTACCTAGTTAACGAGTATTCACGAGAGAACCATCACCCATTGCTGTGTACAATGGAAGCCGACTAGCCTGGAGGGTTTATGTTAAATAAAGAACTTGAAATAACATTGAACACAGCTTTTAAAAACGCACACGACAAGCGTCATGAGTTTATTACTGTAGAACATTTGCTGTTGGCGCTTATCGATAACGCCTCTGCTGAAGCCATTATGACCGCCTGTGGTTGTGATGTTAGTATGCTTAGAGGTCAGTTGACGCAGTTTATTGATGAAACTATTTCTTTGATTCCAGAGGGTATTCATCGTGAGACTCAACCCACTTTGGGATTTCAAAGAGTCTTACAGAGAGCAGTATTTCATGTTCAGGCATCTGACAAAAAAGAAGTCACCGGTGCTAATTTATTCGTTGCCTTATTCAGTGAGCAAGATTCGCACGCCGTTTATCTCCTGAATAAACAAGATATTTCCAGGCTGGATGTGGTCAATTACTTGGCTCATGGTATTTCAAAAATCAATCCTGATTTATTAGAGTCCCGGGCTCCGGAACAAAACAACTCTGATTCTGAAGCTTCCGGTTCTGCGCTGGATAAATATGCAACGAATCTTAACGAAGAGGCGCTGCATGGGCGGATTGATCCTCTGATTGGCAGAGAGCCTGAGTTAGAGCGAACTATTCAAACATTATGCCGTCGCCGTAAAAATAACCCTTTGTTGGTGGGAGAGGCTGGCGTTGGTAAAACTGCAATTGCTGAGGGACTGGCAAAGCGTATAGTAGAAGAGTCGGTGCCGGATATTCTCAAAAACAGTGTTATTTATTCGCTAGATCTAGGTGCATTGGTTGCAGGTACGAAGTATCGCGGAGATTTTGAAAAGCGGTTAAAGGCACTCGTCAATCAGCTTAAAAAAGACCCGGATTCGATTTTATTTATAGATGAAATTCATACGCTGATTGGCGCGGGATCTGCCTCAGGTGGCGTGATGGACGCTTCTAATCTGATTAAACCGGTCTTAGCCTCGGGGCAGTTACGTTGCATTGGCTCAACCACTTATCAGGAATATCGTGGCATATTTGAAAAGGATCATGCCTTAGCAAGACGATTCCAAAAGATCGACGTACTTGAGCCTTCTGTTGAAGACACTATTTTGATCCTTAAAGGGTTGAAATCAAGATTTGAAGATCATCATGACGTTAAGTATTCGTCTGAAGCATTACGATTAGCTGCAGAATTATCGGATCGTTATATTACCGATCGCCATTTGCCTGATAAGGCCATTGATGTGATTGATGAGGCTGGCGCAAAACAGCGCATGACTGCTGAAGCCGATCGAAAAAAACTGATTGATGCGGCTGAAATTGAAGATATCGTTGCAAAGATTGCCAGAGTACCTGCCAAATCAGTCTCATCTAGTGATGTTGATAAGCTGGCAAATTTAGAAAAAAATCTCAAAATGTTGGTATTCGGGCAAGACGAAGCTATTTCGGCTTTGGCTTCAGCGATAAAGCTTTCTCGTGCAGGACTGCGTGAGTCGCAAAAAACTATTGGTTCATTCTTGTTTGCAGGTCCTACCGGTGTTGGTAAGACAGAGGTGACTCGGCAATTAGCCAAAGTATTAGGTGTAGAACTGATACGTTTTGATATGTCTGAATACATGGAGCGGCATACAGTTTCCCGGTTAATCGGTGCTCCTCCGGGCTATGTTGGTTTTGATCAGGGTGGATTGCTGACCGAGCAAATAACCAAGCATCCACATGCGGTTTTGCTGCTGGATGAGCTTGAAAAAGCACATCCTGACGTATTCAATCTTCTATTGCAGGTGATGGATCATGGTTCGCTAACCGATAACAATGGCCGTAAGGCAGATTTTCGCAACATCATTCTGGTAATGACTACCAATGCGGGAGCGGAAGAGGGAAGTCGTGCCTCCATTGGCTTTACCCAGCAAGATCATGCAACTGACAGCATGAAAGTCATTGAAAAAGGCTTCTCTCCAGAGTTTAGAAATCGTCTGGATGCCATTATTCAATTTAAACCATTAGACATTTCCATTGTTGGTCATGTTGTTGATAAGTTTATTTTCGAATTAGAAGCCCTGTTGGCAGAAAAGCATGTCACATTAATGTTAGAGCCTGATGCCCGATATTGGCTGGCGGAAAATGGCTGTGATCCTAAGATGGGTGCTAGGCCCATGGCGCGGCTAATTCAGGAAAAAATTAAAAAACCTTTGGCAAATGATTTGCTATTCGGTGAATTAGCGCAGGGCGGTAGTGTAAGGATTTACGTGCAAGATAACGATTTAGCGTTCGCTATTAAACGGAACGAATTAAGCGTTACGGAAAATAGTTGAGAGGTTTAAATTTGGGTTGATCTGGCATTGACGATATTAGCGCATGCGGAATGTTATTCTGCCTTTGCTTAAGTCGTAGGGTGTCATTTCAACCTTAACGCTGTCCCCAGTAAGAATACGTATGTAATGTTTGCGCATTTTTCCAGAAATATGAGCCGTTACAATATGCCCATTTTCAAGTTGTACTCTAAACATGGTATTGGGAAGGGTGTCGATCACCTTTCCTTCCATTTCAATCTGATCTTCTTTAGCCATCTATAGTCACCATCGGTAATAAATATCCAATAATACCATAGCCTGGTTTTTAACAACAGAAGCGAGTGATTGTTATAACTTAAGCAATTGGTGGATAAGTCCTATCGATAATAATATGTTTCAGTCGTTTAATGACTGGGTTATATTTGCTATTGAACTATTAACCGAAGACATTTACATGGCTGACAAACCTAATATCCTCAACAAGACCGTCATTGCAACCAGTCGGTTGTTTCGTATTGAATCTCTGGATATTGAATTCAGTAATGGCCAGCAGCGAAATTACGAACGTTTGGCCAGAAGCGGATCAGGCGGTGCAGTTTTAATCGTGCCTATGCTGGATAGCGAAACTGTCTTGCTGATTAGAGAATACTCCGCGGGCGTCCATCGTTATGAATTAGGGCTACCAAAAGGCAAGACGGATCCCGGGGAGACGTTTTTTGATGCGGCTAATCGTGAGCTTAAAGAAGAAGTCGGTTTTGGTGCCAGGAACCTGCATCATCTAAGTTCGTTCTCCATTGCGCCATCGTATTTAGAGCACATGACTGAAATCGTACTTGCTCGAGATTTGTATCCTGAAAAATTGAATGGTGATGAGCCGGAAGAGCTGGAAGTGGTACCTTGGAAGTTAGGTAACATTAACCAGTTGTTGGCAACTGGTGAATGTACTGAGGCACGTTCAATAGCTGCGCTGTTTATGGCTGTAGAATATCTTAAAAGCTAAAGATAAAAGCTACAATCGATAAAGTGGCTCCAATCCATCTTCATTTCTACTTGCCAACTGAGTTCTCGCCTTATTTTCAGTAAAAGCCTGAAAAAGCTTTTTACCTTCCCACGGCAATGTTTCTTTTCCGTAAATCACCTGATTTAAGGTCAAAATTTCATCGCGTAATCTTGCGTCAGATTGATCGGCAATATCGCCCAGACTGCTGGCATTAAATTTGTGTCGACCCCAGTCAAGCAAAGCGCTTTTTGCTGCTTGTGCCTCGTTATTGGTGCAGGCAGCTTTCAAACGCTTGCTGCTGTCGTCTAGTCGATCGTGTTTTATATTGTCAGTGGTTGGCTGCAATTTTGGAAGGTTCCGGGCGTTGATGAAATATAGAAATGTTACCAGCCAGCCAAGACCTAAAAATAGCGAAATCCACATCCATAGACTGTTTTGTTGGATGCTGACTTCAGGGGTACCAATACCCTTGTTGGGCTGTTCTGATACTGTATTTTCCTGTGATAACTGAGGGGGAGTGCTTATAACTTCTGTACCGGGTGCTGAAATGGCAGTAATAGTGGTTTCAGGAATCCTGGCGATTTCCATTTTCCCACTTTGCGTATTAAACCAAGGTAACTCAATTGCGGGTAACGTTATATTGCCTGCTTGAGACGGAATGATGGCGACTTTTTCTTCTCGAAGTGCAATTACACCGTCTGCCGTTTTCTCTTCCTTCAGCGTGGGTTGGTCAGGATAGACTTTGATCTTTTCATCGGATGTCAATGCATTGATTTCCGAAACAGCGCCAATTGTTGAGCCTTTTGCGCGCACTTTCAGGGTGCGAGTGATGGGCTCGCCGACTTTGATTTGTTGGAAATCCTCTGACCATTCCTGGCTAAGTTCAAGTTGTTCGGCAGGTAACCAATGTTTTCCAGTAAAAACGCTGGGTTCAACTTTTACTTCCAGAGTGATCGCTTTGGATTCAATGCGTTTGGTTTTGGCAATCTGAGGATTAAAAAAGCCATTAAATCTTGATCTTGTGTTGCTAGCGATCTGCGCGGTTAATACCAGTGGTTTAATCGTCAAACTGCCGCTTTTTTGGGGGAAGATGGCGTATTTTCTTTCGGTTACCAAATAACCCACACCATTTACCTGTGTATTGTAATTACTATCTTCCCCCAGTTTTTCGATTACAGCATCAGCCAATTCCGGATCGGTAAGGCTGGCCTGGGCAATATCCACTTTTCTATATAGCCTTACTGTATAAAGCACTTGCGCTTGGATAAATGGAGTTTCTGGGCTGGCTTCCACTTCTAAGAATAATTCCTGATCAGTGTCGACATTTTTATTGGCGGCTTGTTGGCTGACCGTAATTTCCAGTGGCTGGCTGGTGTCTTTGCCAAATTTGATTGGCGGAATTGTAATATTGCCGGGATGTTTGGGGATGACAACTAGAGTCCAAGTGATGGAACGACTGGATTTGCCGTTGATTAACGACAGATTGCTGCTCTGGCTTTTGCCAAGAATAGTAAAGTCCTGATCCAATGGTGCGAAGTCCGGATCATCGTCGGGTGATTTGTTTGCTGTGAATGTTAGTTCAAAGGAATCTTCCAGACTGACAGGATTGCGATCTACAGTTGCGGTAATTTGTGCGGCCGCAAAGCTGAGCGTCGGCACGAATAGGGCCAGCAACAAAAGTATAAACACCGGGCTGATTTTCGAAGTCTGAAATAGCTGCTTAATCGAGAAGAAATGTCGGGCTGAGGAAAGTATGTAGTCCAATTTGTGATGCTTCGATGGGAGATTAATCAGCGACGTCATAATGGTGATAGAGCAGTTGTTTGCGTTAAGAATGTTGTTCTAGGCGCCTGAGGCCAGACTAGCGCTGTAAGTTGGGCTGCTGGAATTAGCAGCCCAACTTTAAATGCCAAATTATATCAATGCAAGCATGGGGTTAAAGAATGCCGTTTTCAAGAATGGGCATTACCCAATAGTGTATCCCGGAACCACTAAATTCGTTTTTTAAATGCGTCAGTAATTCTGCCAAGCCTTTTTCAGACAGATACATTTGAAAGCGAATTTTTCGCTGGCGACCAAATACCTGTTCTCTGGTGGAGAGACCTTGATTTTTGTGATCATGGGCGTTGACAGGGAAGGTACTAAATCCTAACTCTGATTCCAATGTTAATAAGCAATCAACAACGGCTCCCTCAAGCATAGGAGGGACGTTCATGGTTACAAGAAATTTTTTATTATTCATGGCTAAATTTCCTCTGACATGTCTGCAATAGTCGTCTGACCATAAAGCTTAAACAAAATGGGCAGCAGGAATAAGGTTAAGAATGTGGACGATACCAAGCCGCCAATTACCACGATTGCCAATGGCCGCTGAATTTCAGAGCCCGGGCCGGTTGCGAACAATAGAGGAATTAAGCCAAAAGCTGCGATGCTCGCGGTCATTAATACCGGGCGTAAGCGGCGTATTGAGCCGATGATGACTACCCTGGTTATATCCATGCCGGTGGCAAGTAACTGATTAAAGTAACTGACCATCACTACGCCGTTGAGCACTGCAATACCCAGCAAAGCAATAAACCCTACTGATGCCGGCACCGATAAATATTCGCCGGAGAGCCATAGCGCAAACACACCGCCGACCATTGCCAGTGGGATGTTGGAAAGCACCAGAGTGGCTTGACGTACTGAACCAAAAGTTGAAAACAGCAGTAAAAATATCAAACCTAATGACACAGGTACTACCACAGACAAAGTAGCGGCAGCGCGTTGTTGGTTTTCAAACTGCCCGCCGAATTCCACAGTGTAACCAATCGGTAGCGTGACTTTTTCTGCCACGGCCTTACGGGCCTCATCAACAAAGCCAACCAAATCACGATCCTGGACATTGCTGCGAACGACTACAAAGCGCTGGCCGCGTTCTCTGCCGATGGATACCACACCTTCGACCTTCTCCAATTTTGCAACAGCGGTGACTGGTACATGTCCGCCTGTAGGTAGGGTAATTTGCAGATTGTCAAAATTGGCAGTGTTACTGTTACCGCGAACAATCAGTGGAGTCCGTTTAATGCCTTCCTGCACAATACCTAGATTCAATCCCTCAATTTGGGTGCGTAAGATTGTTTCGATACTGTCGCTGTTAAGCCCTAAACGCCCGGCCGCCAATTTGTCGATGGTTAATTGCAAAAACTGCATACCATCATTTTGTTTGGCGAAGACATCGCTTGAACCTTCGATATGCTTCAATATTTCGGCAATTTCATTGGCTTTTTCATTGAGCACCGCCAAGTCTGAGCCAAAAAGTTTAACGGCAACGTCGCCGCGAGTACCGGTAAGCATTTCTGATACGCGCATTTCAATGGGTTGAGTAAAGCCGAAAGCGATGCCCGGCGTTTGGGCCATGACTTTACGGATTTCTTCAATCAGTGCGTCTTTACTATCCATACGCCATTGATCTTTGGGTTTTAGAACCAGAAAAGTGTCTGTTTCATTTAACCCCATCGGATCTAAGCCCAGTTCATCGGAACCGACTCTTGCCACGATTGATGCAATTTCAGGGATATTTTTCAGCAGATTCTTTTGGACCTGACCATCCAGTGCGACTGATTGCTCCAACGTGATTGAGGGCAATTTTTCCAATTGCAGGATGATGTCGCCTTCATCCATGGTCGGCATGAAGGTACTGCCTATCTGGGTGAAGATAAGAATGGTAATTACCAACAACGAACCTGCGCCCACAAAGACTTTCTTGGCGTTGTCCATACACCAGACTAAAGCGGGTTGATACAGTTTTTGTAAGTGTCGAGGTAACCAGGGTTCTTCATGAGAGACATTTTTAAGAAGATAAGAAGCCAGTACCGGAATGATGCTGAGTGACATGACTAGCGAACCGCTTAAGGCAAATACGATGGTTAATGCGACCGGAGTAAATAATTTTCCCTCCAGGCCTTGTAAGGTCAACAACGGCAAAAACACGATAATGATGATTAATATGCCGGAAGTCACCGGTGCTGCTACTTCGCGGGTGGCGCGGTAAATCACATGTAATCGAGGAAGCCGTTTGGCTTTTTCTGTATGAGCCAGATGTGTGATCAAATTTTCTACGACGACGACCGCCGCATCCACCAACATGCCGATGGCGATGGCTAGTCCTCCTAAGCTCATCAGGTTGGCCGACATGCCCATCGCATTCATTAAAATAAATGTGAATAACGCAGCCAGCGGTAAAGCCAGTGCAACGGTCAGTGCGGCTCGAAGATCACCCAAGAATAGAATGAGTAACACGATAACCAATACAATGGCTTCCAATAATGCATGTAATACGGTATCAACGGCTTTATCTACCAGATTGCCCCGGTTATAAAAAACCTTGGCTTCAACGCCTTTAGGAAAGCTTTTGCTGATTTCAGCGAGCTTTTGTTCAATGCCTACTATAGTTTGCCTGGCATTAGCGCCACGTAAACTGAGCACTAATCCGGTCACGGCTTCGCCTATACCATCTTTGCTTACGGCGCCGTAACGGGTTAGGGCACCGATATTCACATCGGCAATATCACCGACTGTGATGGGGATGCCGCTGCTATTATCGACTACGATGGTTTTAACATCCGCCAGTGTTTTAATACGGCCTTCTGCACGAACGATCAGCGCTTCTTCGCCGTCGGTCATACGGCCGGCACCGTCATTACTATTGTTGGTTTGTAGTGCCTGTACCAGTTGGTCGATGCTGATGCTTCTTGCAGACATACGAGTGTTGTCAGGTACGACGGCAAAACTTCTTACCAGACCGCCCAAAGAGTTAACATCAGCTACACCAGGCACAGTACGAAGCGCAGGGCGAATCACCCAGTCCAGTAAATCACGACGTTCCATCAGGCTGAGATCGCCGCCTTCGACGCTGAACATAAACATCTCGCCCAATGGTGTCGTCATTGGTGCAATACCGCCTTGCACGCCGGCTGGGAGATTGCTCCATATGGTATTGAGGCGTTCAGCGATCTGTTGTCGTGCCCAAAAAATATCGGTGCCTTCGGTAAAATCAACCGTAATATCTGTCAGTGCGTATTTGGCGATGGAACGCAGCATTGATTGATGAGGAATGCCTAATAGTTCAACTTCGATAGGTGCAGTAATTCTGGCTTCCACTTCCTCCGGGGTCATGCCGGGTGCTTTAACAATTATTTTTACCTGAGTCGGTGAAACCTCAGGAAACGCATCGATAGCAATGTGATTGAAAGCATAATAGCCGCCACCTATCAGCAGAGCTATCGCTAAAAGAATAATTATGCGCTGACTTAATGCAAAACGAATCAAAGCCGTCATTACTCTTCGCTCCCCAAGCCAAGCCAGTTGGCTTTAAGAGCCACAGCACCCTGAACAGCAATTTGTTCACCACCTGTGAAGTCACCACTAACAACGGATTCGTCACCTTGTTTGCCTAATACTTTGATGGGTTTGACTAAAAAACCACTGGCTGTACGTACAAATACAAATGAGCTGCCTTCATTTTGAGCAATCGCAACGTTAGGTAATTTATACGCGGTGCTGTTGGTGTTTTGGATGATTTGGATGTTGACTTGTTGACCGACTCTTACAGTTGCTTGTGGGCCTTTAATAACCGCTCTGGCATGAACCGTTTGGTTTTTGGGATTGACGCTTTGACCCAGCAAGCTGATTTTGGCGCTGACGCTTTCATGAGTGTCTTCAATGATGACTTTGTCGCCCACCTTGACGCTATCAATGCGCTCTTGTGGAATATTGAGTTCCAGCCAAAGCTCATCGAGATTAGCGATACGATAGATAGGAGACAGCAAATCAATGCGGCTGCCCGCTTCTGCCAAGCGCTCCATGATCACGCCATTAATCGGTGCGTGAATGTTGAGCTGGCCGTTTAATCGGCGAGTCTTGGTGAGGTGGTCAATTTCGCCGTTAGTCATGCCGGCGATAGTTAACAGTTGCCGGTGTTCATCGGCCTCAGAGACAAATGCTTGATGTTGGCTGGCGGTTTCTTGCCAACGCCTCTCGGCAATGGCGCCATCCGCAAACAGTTTTTTGTCACGCTGATAGGCCAGAGAGCTCAACTGCAAGTCACTGACGGCTTTAAGATAGAGACGCTGCATTGACAGCAAATCAGGGCTATCCAGTTGGGCCAGAATATCGCCCTTTTTTACGCTATCGCCTATAGCTACATTCATTTTAGTGATCAAGCCCATTTGCGAAGCAGCAACGGTATATTC
>JABFRC010000266.1 GCA_013141375.1 Methylococcaceae bacterium
GAGCGGCATCCCTGCCGCTCCCCTAACGGGCTGATCCCGCCAAAAGCTCCGATGCTCGGGGCGGAATAACGGGAATGAAACCATCCCCAAACTCAAACAATAAGCTAAAAAATGTAGGGTGGGCACATGCTTTTTGTGCCCACGCAGGAAAACTAATTCGCTTTGCCATTTTTATAGCATTAAAGAATGAACATGGCATATCGGGGTCTAAAAATATCAAAGGGTTTTAAGCCCGTAGGATGTGCTGAACGTAGTGAAGCGCATCAATCGCGAACGATGCGCCTCCTATCGTCGGCAGCATCCTACTGCACTCATAAATCTAGCTTGCAAAATCCAATTTCAGCCTTTCGTCAAGTATCGGGATACTCCCGTCATTCCGCCCCGAGCATCGGAGCTTTTGGCGAGATCAGCCCGTTAGGGGAGCGGCAGGGAGGCCGCTCGTTTTCAGAGGGGCTGGGAAGCCCCTTCTGAAAACCCTCGTCAAAAGTGAGACGCGCAGGAAATTGGCGGAATCCGGGTCGCCTTTTCTTTGGGTACTTTCTTTTCGACTGCAGGGATGCAGGAGGTAGAGCAACGCAGGAGCAGTTGCCGAGTCGAAGCAAAAGAAAGTACCTCGGCTGTCGGTCCGAGAACCGATTTCTAAATAACCCGTCGCGCCAGCGACACATTAAAACAAAGTCCGTCAAAACCCTTTTGATTCTCCTCACCCAGCCCTCTCCATCAGGAGAGGGTTCATGTGGCTCACGCCAAATATTCGAATCAAAACAAAAAATACCTCTGCGCCATCGGCAACACATCTACCGGTTCGCACATTAACAACTGACCATCGGCCCGCACACTGTAAGTCTGCGGATCAACCTCGATATTCGGCTGGTAGTCATTCAACTTCAAATCCTTTTTACCGATGTTGCGGGTATTTTTAACAATGCCGGTCTGTTTTCCTAAACCCAGTTTGGCGATAAGCCCGGCATCGGCTGCGACTTGTGGCAGGAAAAACATCGAGGTGCTGGATGCCGCCATGCCGAAGCTGCCGAACATGGGCCGGTAATGTACCGGCTGCGGCGTGGGGATGGAGGCATTGGCATCACCCATGGGGGCGGCGGCAATCATGCCGCCTTTTAATATCAAACCGGGTTTGACGCCGAAAAACGCTGGTTGCCATAACACTAAATCGGCCAGTTTACCGGCTTCAATCGAACCGACTTCATGCGAGATACCATGGCTGATCGCCGGGTTGATGGTGTATTTGGCGATGTAGCGTTTGATGCGAAAGTTGTCGTTACGGCTGTCGAACTCAATGGCTTTACTCCCCTCGCCCTGAGGGAGAGTGGCTGGAGGGAGTAGATGTCCGCGTTGCAGTTTCATCTTATGCGCAGTTTGCCAGGTGCGGATAATGACTTCACCGACCCGACCCATGGCTTGTGAGTCAGAAGAGATCATCGAAAATGCACCCAGATCATGAAGTATGTCTTCCGCTGCAATGGTTTCCCGACGAATACGCGATTCGGCAAAAGCCACGTCTTCCGGAATGCCCGGATCAAGATGGTGACAGACCATCAGCATGTCCAGATGTTCGTCGACGGTGTTGACGGTGTAAGGCCGGGTCGGATTGGTCGACGACGGCAGCACATTACTCAGCCCGCAGGCCTTGATGATGTCCGGCGCATGACCGCCGCCCGCCCCTTCGGTGTGATATGTATGAATGGTGCGGCCTTTGAAGGCGGCAAAAGTGTCTTCGACAAAACCGGATTCATTCAGGGTGTCGGTGTGAATGGCCACTTGCACATCGTAACGGTCGGCGACACTCAGGCAGCAGTCGATCGCAGCGGGTGTGGTGCCCCAGTCTTCGTGCAGTTTCAGGCCCATCGCACCGGCCTTGATTTGCTCTTCCAGCGCATCGGGCAGACTGGCGTTACCTTTACCCAGCAAACCGAAGTTCATCGGGAAGTTATCCAGTGCTTTTAGCATTTGATGGATATACCAGGGTCCCGGCGTACACGTGGTCGCGTTGGTGCCGGTTGCAGGGCCTGTGCCGCCGCCTATCATCGTTGTCACCCCCGAAGATAAAGCCTCTTCGATTTGCTGCGGACAGATGAAGTGAATATGGGCATCAATACCGCCCGCGGTCAGGATTTGGCCTTCACCGGCAATAATTTCCGTGCCGGGTCCGATGACGATGTTGACGCCGGGTTGAATATCTGGGTTACCGGCCTTACCAATTGCAGCGATACGGCCATGCTTAACGCCAACATCCGCTTTGACGATGCCCCAATAATCGACGATCAGCGCATTGGTAATGACCAAATCCATCGCCATGGTAGAATCCATCTGACTTTGCCCCATGCCGTCACGGATTACCTTGCCGCCACCGAATTTAACTTCATCACCGTAAACGGTATAGTCGGCTTCCACTTCCAGAAATAATTCACTATCGGCCAGTCGCACCCGGTCGCCGGTGGTGGGGCCGAACATGTCGGCATAAGCCTGACGGCTGATGTTACTCATGACTGTGTCTCCAATGCGCCCATCACTTCAGCTCTAAAACCGTAGACTTTACGTTGGCCGGCAAAAGCGACCAGCTGGACTTCGCGTAACTGACCGGGCTCAAAACGCACCGCTGTTCCGGCAGGAATATCCAGCCGATAACCCCGGCTTAACCTACGCTCGAAATGCAAGGCGGGATTGGTTTCAAAAAAATGATAATGCGAACCCACTTGTATGGGTCGGTCGCCACTGTTGGCCACCAGCACCCGAATAGTCGGACGCCCGGCATTCAATTCAATGTCGCCGTCGGCGGGAAGGATTTCTCCGGGGATCATAATGGGCTCCTTGGAATCGTAGTGATGGCTTTATTGTTGGGTTACGCCTATCGGCTAACCCAACCTACATTAAACGATAGGGTCGTGAACGGTCACCAATTTAGTCCCATCCGGAAACGTCGCCTCCACCTGCACATCGTGCAACATTTCAGCAACGCCCTCCATGACCTCATCGCTACCCAGCAAGGTGCGGCCGTAAGCCATCAGCTCTGCAACGCTGCGGCCGTCACGCGCACCTTCCATGATCGCTGCCGAAATAAAGGCAACCGCTTCCGGATAATTCAGTTTAAGGCCGCGGGCTTTGCGTCGTTCTGCCAGTAACCCGGCAGTAAAGAGTAATAATTTGTCTTTTTCTCGAGGTGTCAATTGCATGGTGAATTCCGGTTTATGTCGCCCAGATGCGAGGTGAACAGGGCGCTTGCTGGACAATGTCTGTTCTGATTAATTGCCATACTTGTTGAAAAAATTCCCGCAGTTGATCGGCACGGGCGTCAATAGCCCGGCAAATCAGCATGTCGTCAATACGCGTCACACCGCGATTGGGGTGTTCGCCAATCAACTGCTGCACGGCTTCCAGATGAGCGGCCGAGGTGGGGCTGGCAAATAATGTCCCACAGGCGGATTCGCCATTCAACCCCCAGCGTGCGGAAAAGGCCTTGGCATCCAAACGCAGTCGCTCCTGATAAAACAGTTTGCCGTCCCGGGTAAGTTGCCAATTCAGCATGGCTTCTCCGCTGTTGAACGCTTCACCGGCTGCGGGCCTGCCAAAGGCAAGCACTTCCCAGGCGATAAACCCGGCATTTTGTTCCAGTTCGATCACCATGCTGGACGTCATGCGTGCGCCTTCATAGACAATGGTTTCCTGCGGCAGCCATTCCAGTGTCGCATCTGTTGCAATCTTAAGGGATACCGATTGACTGGCCTGCTCCCCGCCGCTGCGATAAAACTTGCCGGCTGCCGGGGTGGTAAGCAATGCATGGCTTTTAGTTGCCGCGCATACCGAGATCGACAATCGATCACCCGCCACTATTCCGCCCGGCGGATGCAACAGATAGACATGACAAACACCGCCTTCCGGATAAAACGGACGTTGCACAGTCAATGGGCCACGATGTTCCCGCTCAACCAATACCGTCTTAGCATTTTTGGCGGCAAAACCTAATTGGAGAATGGCTTCCCATCCTGAAACCATTTCAGGGGCTCCCTCCGTAATACCGCTTTCAGCGTCGGCAAGCATTGAAGAATTTCGTTTTCATCGTACTTCCTGATCGATTTATACCGTTAAATAGCGTTTTACCATGTCATCGCTTAATTCATGCATATTTCCGTTAGCTACGGTGCGCCCGCGATCCATGATACAAAATTGATCCGCGACTTTACGCGCAAATGGCAATTTTTGCTCCACCAATAATACGGTTACGCCCAGTTCATGATTGATTTTGACTATCGCCTCATGCACTTCTCCCAAGGCATTCGGATTGGCTTCAGGCATCAACACAGGCGTGCCACGTGAGCGATTGAGGCGAATGATCACATCGCCAATTTCACTGACGATATTGGGCTGGATGCCTTCGGTGGGTTCATCCAGGATCAGCAATCGTGGATTTAACACCAATGCCCGACCAATTGCCAACTGTTGTTGCTGACCGCCGGACAAGTCACCGCCGCGCCGCTTAAGCATCTGTTTAAGTACAGGAAAAATCTCGTAAATGGACTCAGGCACTTTTTTGACACCGCTTTTATTCGCAGCGCGCAAACCGGTTTTGAGATTTTCCTCAACCGTCAACAAGGGAAAGATCTCGCGGCCTTGCGGCACATAACCAATCCCCAGTTCGGCACGTGTTTCGGCTTTAGCGCGATTTAACTCCAGACCGTCAAATAAAATGCTGCCTTCCTGAGCAGGAATCAGCCCCATCAGGGTTTTCAGCAAGGTGGTTTTCCCTACGCCGTTTCGCCCCATCAAACACACGCAGCTTCCAGCCGGGATGTGTAAATTCAAATCCCATAAGGTATGGCTGGCACCGTAATATTGTTGTAATCCGCTTATATTTAGCATTAGCCCCCCAGATAAACTTGAATGACACGCGGATCGTTTTGTACTTCATCCATCGTGCCTTCGGTGAGTACCGAGCCTTCATGCAGCACGGTGACTTTGCGAGCGATGCTGCGTACAAATTCCATATCGTGTTCGACCACCACAATGGAGTGCTTGCCTTGCAAGGACAGCAGCAATTCAGCGGTACGTTCCACTTCCTGATGGGTCATCCCGGCAATGGGCTCATCCACCAGCATGACTTTGGGTTCCTGCATCAGCAGCATGCCGATTTCCAGCCACTGTTTTTGGCCGTGGGACAATATTCCGGCCGGTTGTTTCATCAATTCCGGCAAACCAATCGTTTGTAAGACACTGTGGATTCGTTCGCGTTGATCTTCGTTCAGTCGGTGAAACAAGGTCGGCCAGGTGCGCTTATCGCATTTAAGCGCCAGCTCCAGGTTTTCAAATACCGTCAGCGCATCGAAGACACTGGGTTTTTGAAATTTACGGCAGATACCGGCCTGGGCAATGGCGGGCTCATCCAGCTGCAACAAATCGATGGTTTGACCAAAGAACACCGAGCCGGTATCCGGACGGGTTTTGCCGGTGATGACATCCATCAAGGTGGTTTTACCCGCACCGTTTGGGCCGATCAAACAACGTAATTCTCCGGCATCGATATAAAGTGACAAATGGTTAAGTGCCTTGAAACCATCAAAACTGACACTGACATCTTCAAGATAAAGTATCGGGCCATGCCGGGTATCCAGCACAGTGTTCAGTGCCACGTTATCGTTCTCTTCGGGCGTCAGATTAACGATGAAAGCATTCATGCGCTTTGCTCCTTGCGATACCGGCGCAGCAAGCCGACAATGCCGTCCGGCAATAACAGGGTCACCAGTACGAACACCGCGCCCAGGGTAAACAGCCATATTTCCGGCAGTAAACCGGTTAATACGGTTTTACTGTAATTAACCAACACGGCGCCGATGATCGCGCCAATTAAGGTGCCGCGCCCGCCTATCGCGACCCAGATAACGATTTCCAACGAATTCAATGGCGAAAATTCGCTGGGATTAATAATGCCCACCTGCGGCACGTATAAGGCACCGGCAATCCCGGCCAGCATCGCAGAGAAGACGAATAACCAGAGCTTGAACATTTCAACGCGGTAGCCCAAAAAACGAACTCGGGATTCCTGATCGCGAATGGCCGTCACCACACGCCCCAACTTGGTATTGACCAGCCAGCGGCAGGCAATAAAGGCAGTGATTAAACATAGACCGGACAACATCAACAACAGTGAGCGAACGTTTTCGGACTGGATATTAAAACCCAGAATATCCTTGAAATCGGTCAAGCCATTGTTGCCGCCAAAGCCCATTTCATTGCGAAAGAATGCCAGTAATAAGGCGTAAGTAAGTGCCTGAGTGATGATCGACAAATAGACGCCCGTCACTCTTGAGCGGAAGGCAAGCCAGCCGAAGACGAAGGCTAAAATGCCCGGCGCCAGCACCACCATCAGCATTGCAAACCAGAAGTGATCAAAGCCCAGCCAGTACCAGGGCAGTTCTTTCCAGCTTAAAAACACCATAAAATCAGGTAACAGCGGGTCGCCGTAGACACCGCGATTACCAATTTGGCGCATTAAATACATGCCCATGGCATAACCGCCCAGCGCAAAAAATGCACCTTGCCCCAACACCAGAATCCCCGTATAACCCCAGACCAGATCCAGCGATAAACCCAACAAGGCAAAGGTGATGTATTTACCGATCAACGATACCGTGTAAGCGGAAAAATGCAGCGGCGAATCCACTGGCGATAACAGATTACAAACCGGAATAATCAACGTCACTGCCACAAGAGTCAGCATTACCGCGCTGCCTGTTTTGTCATTAACCCA
>JABFRC010000348.1 GCA_013141375.1 Methylococcaceae bacterium
TACCCATAATTGCTGACTGTCGGCCGTAAAACTTAATGCGCGTGGACGAGGATCGACCAAGGTATTGTCACTGATGGTATTGGATTTGGTATCTATCCAATGCAGCATATTGGTGGTTTCCGAAGCACTGATCACCCATTGATTGTCCGGACTGACGGTAATGCCCTCTGGCTCCACACCCACTTTAATTTGAGTCAGTGCTTTTTTTGTTGCCAGATCGATTACCGTTACCATGCTGTCATCCTCATTGGAAACATACATTCGACTTCCAGCAGGATTTAATGCAAAGGTTTCAGGGTCTTCGCCAGAAGGCAATTTGCCAATTTCCTTAAGCGATGTGGCATCAAATACCTTAATGGTATTGTCATCGCTGGTAGCTATATATAAGTATTTAAAGTCCGGGCTGATGGCAATTCCTCTTGGACGTTGACCAACCGGAACCGATTTCAGTAGTTTGCCTGCGATGGGATCGACGACCGCTAATGCGTTATCTTTTTCCAGGGTGACAAAAACGGTTTCAGCCTGTGCTATCGTGGTAAAAGACGCTAATAAGGCAAAACTCAGGAGGGTATTTCTTTTCATTCTTGACTCCAATGACATTGTGTTTCAGGCTGATCATAACCCAGCGTATCAAGCTCTGTTTTGGGATGCAGAAAACCTTCTATAGGCGCGACAGCCACCAAGGATCTAGGGGCGGCCAACAACAGCGGTTGTCTTAATTGTCCATCCCAGGCTCTGAAGGATAAAGGACTGCCTTTATAGCCTTGCAAGGCAAACTGATCACTTATCAGGTAATCTTTAACAGGCTTTAACTCATTGCTTTTAGTGCGTGTAGCAGCTTCGCCAATGGCACGTATTGCCAAATAGGCACTGTAATCAAGCTCTTCCATCCAGCGTCCGGTTTTGTCCTGAAAGCGATTTTGTATTTGTGAAGCGCCCCATTGTTCGTGAGTCTTATGCCACGCGGTAGCTATTAAGCCTTGAGTGCCGATCACCGGTCTTGGCAGCCAGCTGCGATAATCCAGGTATTCGCCGAACAAGCCCTGCTCATCAGCAACGACTAAGACATCATAATCGTCAACCTGGGTAAACACGGCCACATCGGATTGCGCTGTTTTTCTGGCATCAAAGGTATGATCCCAATTTTTCTCAGCGACGATCTTCATACCAAAACGCTTGCCCGCTCGTTTGATGGCGTCTGCATACAAACGATCTTCCTGAGTGGGGCCAGTCACCAGGAACCATTTGCTCCAGCGTTTTTTCATCATGTACTGAGCCAACGCATCGGCACGCATAGCTCGGCTGGGTAAAATATGCAATACATTACGTCGACATTGCGTATTGCGCAGTTCATCATCGGATGTCGCCAGATCGAACAAAACAGTTTGCTTCGTTTCCGGCAAATCGGCCAGTTCTTGCAACTGACTAGCCGGCAAATTGACCAGTATAAATTGATAATGTCCGGCGATTTCTTTTTTAAAAGTCTCGATTACATTGCCATCTAGCGTGGTGACAAATGATTTCAATGTAAATTGCTGATTCGTAAATTGCCCGGTAGTATTGTTATCAACAACACCTAACTCAGCACCCAGCAAACCTTTGTCCTTGATGAAAGGATCAAGATTGGACAATGCAGGCGGAGGCGCCTGTTCAAGGCTCAAATAGGCAATATTTACACTCTGAATAGTTTGTTTTGTTTTAGCTGCTGCATATACACTACCTGCAATCGTTAACAAACAAACAAGTAAAAACTTAACGACAACTTTAGAAAACAGCTTGAAGGAATACATAGTTTCTTAATAATTACACTGTAAAGTGCTAATTTTAACGGATTCAGGGAATTATTTCGTTTGGACTTTGGAATTATCCTGTCAAAAATTGAAATTTTTTAAGTTCAGGTCGATACTTGTTTACAATTTATGAAAGGCAATTGCCTTGCAGGGTTCCTATGTACACTCATGAAGACTATTTAGAATTTAACGATGATTTGTTTAGCTTCGACTTTTCTAAAGAAATTATTAAAAACCAACGATTAGCGACTCGCTATATCCGCGAAGATATTGCCGCATCGGTTTGTAAAGTCAGTTGGTTTAATTTCGGCTTTCGTTTTAACAAAAATATCATTGCGGAACTTATAGACATCAGTAGCAAAGGGGTACTGATAGCTACCGACCAAGCACTTCCGCTGAACAAAAAAATCACCATTACACTGACTTTTGAAGATAACAAAAGCTTCATCATTATAGCGAAAGTAGTCCGCAAAGCGCCCAACTCACAATTTGGTATCAAGTTTGACCGTTCCAATGACGAATTGGGTGATTATTTGCTTGAGACTCAAAGAAAGTTGGTTTTTAAATGAACACGCCTGATCCGGCTAAGAATTAGCCCTCTCTTTATCGAGGAGAATTTTATGAAAACCCAGCCCCCACAACAATCTCTGACTCAGCTCAATGCAGCCTTAGCAAATACACCTAAAGTCACTAATATTCGAACCGAAAGCTCTTCCAAACCCAAACGTGAAGATGTTGCCAAAACGGATTCTTCAACCGTAAAGCTGTCTAGTGCGGCATTAAAACTTGCCAACGCACCCACGACTAAAAAAGTCTCGACATCACCCGTCATAGAAAACATTGATAAAGCAAAAAAAACTGTCATCGAATTAACCAATGCATTTCAAAATAATTCTTCTCAAGCTCTAGGCTCTCAAAGTTCTGTGCCTTCAAGGGTGGTAAAGGAATTACTCGGCTAACATGACTTCAATTACCTTAACTGAAATCCATGTATATCCTGTTAAGTCTCTATCAGGTATCCAGGTAAACCATTGGCCGGTAAACAAAAATGGTTTGTTGTACGATAGAAAATGGATGTTAATTGACATAAATCGACAGTTTTTAAGTCAACGAACAACGCCACGGATGACGCTGATCAAAACCGCACTGACCAATGAACATCTGATTTTATCCACGCCTGGAATGGCTGACCTGATACTGCCGTTGCACCCTAGTGGAGGTGAAGTTATCGACAGTACAATTTGGCATGATCAATGTGCGGCTCGAAGTACGTCAATTGATGCCGACAAATGGCTAAGTCATTTTTTAGGTATCGAGTGTCGACTGGTATACCAACCTGAAGACCTAATTCGTCCGGTTAACCCTGATTTTAGCAATCCTAGTGACCAGGTTTCGTTTGCCGACGGCTTCCCTTTTTTACTCGTCTCACAAGAATCATTAAATGCCCTCAATCATGAAATGCAATTAAATTTGCCGATGATTCGTTTTAGACCCAACCTGGTGGTCTCCGGATGCATCAGTTATGAAGAAGATACCTGGCGCAAAATCAGCATCGGCAATATAGGTTTCAGACTCACCAAGCCTTGTGCGCGCTGTTTAGTCCCCACTATCGATCCGGAAACCGCAACAACGGGCAAAGAACCCTTGACAACCCTCAATCGCACGAGAAAATGGCAGAACAAAATTTATTTCGGCCAAAATGCATTGCATGATCAGATTGGTGAATTGAGCGTTGGTGATATTATTCAAATTCATACATCTGGTAGCAATCAGCCTCCTCTTTAAGTTTTGCCTGAATGCAAACATGTTTTACGCAAAGCCACATTTTTCGGCGTTTTTTTTGCTTATAATGTCTCGCTTAGAATTGTAATAAATTTCTGACCCATGTATCTAACGAGTGGTAAATCATTACCACTCAATGCAAGTTAATAGGGTTTCTTCGTAAAAATATATTGTCAGATAGACAAGGGAAAAAAATGTCTTTTTATTCAAAGTACGGTTTTTCATTTGCTGCCCTTCAATTCGCATCTTTTTCTGCAACTGCAGCTAATGAACCCTCTGGCATTAATACCAATCTTAACCTCAATCTAACCACTCACTGGGTGGGTTATGCTTGCTTGGTACTTTTTGCGGCCGCTTATTTATTAGCAATGCTCGAAGAAGTCACTGAATTACGCAAATCAAAACCTATGGTCTTTGCTGCCAGTGTTATATGGGTGTTGATAGCTTCTGTGTATGCAACCGGCGGCATGAGTGAACAGGCCGGCCTGGCATTTCGCTCTTCCCTGGAAAGCTATGCAGAGTTATTTCTATTTATCATGGTGTCGATGACCTATTTAAATGCCATGGAAGACCGCGGTGTGTTTGAAAGTTTAAGGGTATGGCTATTAAGTAAAAACTTTAGTTATCGGCAATTATTCTGGATTACCGGCTTTCAGGCTTTCTTTATTTCGTCTGGTTGTAACAATCTGACCACGGCACTCTTGATGGGGTCGGTTATTTTGGCAATGGGCAAAAGCAGTCCGCGCTTTGTCACCTTGTCATGCATCAATGTTGTCGTCGCTGCCAACGCTGGTGGATCATTCAGTCCATTTGGCGATATCACCACGCTTTTGGTTTGGCAAAAAGGCGTAGTACCGTTTACGGATTTTTTCTCACTGTTAATTCCTGCAATCGTCAACTTCGTTGTTCCTGCAGCCATCATGCACATCTGGATTCCCAAAGAACGCCCCGAGGCAGTAATGGAAGCACCGGCTATGAAAAGAGGTGGATTAGTCATTATCAGCTTGTTCGTACTTACCATTATTACCGCCACTTGCTTTGAAAATTTTCTTAAACTGCCGCCTGCTGCAGGCATGATGCTGGGTTTAACTTACCTCAAGTTTTTTAGCTACTACCTACATAAAACTTCATCAGATGCAGGCAATCAGCCAACAGGAACAGAAATAAACCCGCAACAAAATGTCAAAACTGATTATTTTGGCCCAATGAAATGGATGAACAAACCTCAAACACTGGCGATATCTGAATCTAACGAAGGCCAAACATTTGATGTCTTCGATAAAGTAGCAAACCTCGAATGGGATACTTTGCTGTTTTTTTACGGTGTAATGGTTGCCGTAGGCGGGCTAAGTTTTATCGGATATTTAGAGATTGCCTCATTAGAGCTCTACGGAAAAATGGATCCTACTGTCGCCAACATCCTTGTCGGTATAGCCTCGGCTTTTATTGATAACGGCACTATCATGCTCGCCGTACTTACCATGGCACCGGATATTTCTCAGGGTCAGTGGTTATTGGTAACATTGACTGCCGGCGTTGGCGGCAGCATGCTGGCGGTGGGTTCTGCAGCAGGCGTGGGCTTGATGGGTCAAGCCAAAGGCGTCTATACCTTTACAAGCCATCTAAAATGGACACCCGTCATAGTATTGGGCTATGTCGCGAGTATCGCAGCTCACTTCTTTTTAAATGGCCGATATTTTTAATTCGACTAATGCAGAGAATCAATATCTACTGTCTCTTCAGGATAGATGCTAACCAGTACTATCCTTGGACCGTTCATTCGCTTGACCTCAACAGTAAACTGGTTGAACTTAATTCTTTGGCCTTCGACAGGGATGTCGCGAATTTTTGACATAATCAAACCGCCAATTGAGACTTCATCTTCCAGCTCAAGCTCTTCATTTTCAATATCAATACCTAATATCCGCTCCAAGGAGAATATAGGTAAACTGCCCTTCCCAATCAGAGTACCATCATCAAGGCGCTTCCAATCGTTACTATTTTGACGAAATTCGTCACGGATCTCACCCACCATCGCGCTCAACAAATTATCTAGCGTAATAAACCCCTGAGGCTGATGGCCTTTTTGCCCAATGATGGCAAAGTGCGCGGCCCCCATGCGAAAATGACGAAACACTTCCAGTGCCGGTGTATCGGGTGAAATAAATTGAATGGGGCGTAAATATTTAGTCAAATCTTCGATTTCTTTATTCTCCTGCTGGGCGAAAAACAAATCTTTTAAATGAATAACCCCCAACACATCAATGCCATTAGTATCGAAATACGGATACCTACTGAAGCCTTTTTGAGAAACCGTCTGCAAATTTTGTTTGGTTGTAAGGTCTGAATGTAATGCGGCAATTTCATGAATAGGTCGCATCAGATCGGACACTTCCAACTCGCTAAAATCGAGAGTTTTAGCCAAAATATTCCATTCTTCGCGTGTAAATCTATCCCCTGAACTGCTACGCAAAATCAGTTTGAGCTCATCGGCGGAATAATGACTATCATGACTATGGCGTTTTCCCAAGCCCACTAGATGCAATACCAAAATTGCGCTGGAATTTAATATCCAGATTGCCGGATACATTAGCCAATAAAAAAGATAAAGCGGCACCGCACTGAGCAAGCCAATTTTTTCCGGATTACGAATAGCTAAAGACTTGGGTGCAAGTTCACCGACCACAATATGCAGAAAAGAGATTACTGAGAAGGCAAACGCAAACGAAATTGTATGTATCAGCTCAGGAGCAGTTACCCCTATTTTGACAAAAACCGGCTCAAGACAGCTTGCAAACGCAGGCTCGCCTACCCATCCCAATCCCAAAGAAGCCAGAGTTATGCCTAGCTGGCAGGCTGACAAATAGGCATCGAGTTTGCCATGTACCTTTTCAAGAATAAGCCCTCGCCAACCGTGTGATTTGGCGATGGCACGAATGCGGGTTTGGCGAAGCTTGACCAATCCAAACTCGGCCGCCACAAAAAAACCATTGAGAGCAACCAACAGCAAAGCGATAAAAATTGCAGATAAATTACTCATAATTGATATAGGTAAGCTTTGAATACTGATGTTTTATCACTTTAATTTTTTGTATAGTTAGTAAAAATACTGACGTCAGGTTTACCCTGCTTATATGATGCACTTGGGTC
>JABFRC010000236.1 GCA_013141375.1 Methylococcaceae bacterium
AAGGCTGGTACTTATCGTGGTCAATGTACTGAGCTTTGTGGTCGAGACCATGTCTTTATGCCGATAGTGGTCGTTGCTTTAGAACAGCCTGAGTACGACGAGTGGGTCAAGAAAACCTTAGCCAAGCAAAAGGAGCCGGTTGATTTAAGTGATCTTTCTCGTGAAGATTTAATGAACAAAGGCGCTTCTGTTTATTTGAAAAATTGCGTCTCTTGCCATCAAATTAATGGTGCAGGTATTGCTGGTACTTATCCTGCTTTGACTGGAAGCCCTAAAGTTGTCGGCCCAATTGATCCTTTAATCGGTTTCATTCAAGCTGGAACGAGCAGAATGCCTGCTTTTTCTAAATTAAAAGACGACGACTTGGCCGCATTGTTGACCTACATAAGAAACGCACCAGAACTCGGTAATACGGTGGGTGATGAGGTTCAGCCTAAAACAATCACTCCTGTATATGACGATGATGACGATGAGAAAAAGTAAATCATTGAATTCATTAGTTCATTCCGTCTTTTTTATATATTCATCGAGGTATAAAGTATGTCTGCTGTAGTTGCTGAACATGATGATCACCATGATGATCATCACGATCATGGTCCCGCTAAAGGGATCTTGAGATGGATCATTACTACTAACCATAAAGATATCGGCACACTCTATTTAATGTTTGCGCTTGCCATGTTTTTTGTGGGTGGCTCTATGGCTTTAATCATCCGTGCTGAATTATTCGAGCCGGGTCTGCAATTTGTTGACCCTCAGTTCTTTAATTCAATGACTACCATGCATGCGCTTGTCATGGTGTTTGGCGCGGTAATGCCGGCATTCGTTGGTCTTGCCAACTGGATGATACCAATGATGATTGGTGCTCCGGATATGGCTTTGCCACGTATGAATAACATGAGTTTCTGGCTGTTGGTTGCCGGCGTATTAATGTTGGCAAGTACGTTATTTATGGAAGGCGGTGCGCCTGCCGGAGGTTGGACTTTATACCCGCCACTGGTGTTGCAAACGGGCAAAGCTTTTCCTTTTGCAGTGTTTTCTGTGCATTTGTTAGGCATCTCTTCAATTATGGGTGCGATCAATATTATTGCGACTATTTTGAATATGCGTGCGCCAGCGATGACATTAATGAAAATGCCATTATTTGTTTGGACTTGGTTAATCACTGGTTTCTTACTGATTGCGATCATGCCGGTTTTTGCTGGTGCGGTGACAATGTTGTTAACTGACAAATTTTTTGACACCAGCTTTTTCGATGCAGCGGGTGGTGGTGACCCAGTACTTTATCAACATATTTTCTGGTTCTTTGGACACCCAGAAGTGTATGTAATGATTCTGCCTACTTTTGGCGTTGCTTCTACAATCATTCCAGTTTTTGCTCGTAAACCACTCTTTGGATACAGTTCAATGGTTTACGCGACAGCATCGATTGCATTTTTGTCGTTCATCGTATGGGCTCACCACATGTTTACTGTGGGTATGCCGTTGGCAGGTGAGTTGTACTTTATGTATGCAACCATGCTGATTGCTATTCCTACTGGTGTTAAAGTGTTTAACTGGACTGCCACTATGTGGAAAGGTTCAATGACTTTTGAAACACCAATGTTGTTTTCAATTGCCTTTGTGGTTTTGTTTACTATGGGCGGTTTTACCGGATTAATGATGTCAGTTGCTCCGGTTGATTTCCAATATCACGATACCTATTTTATTGTTGCTCACTTTCATTACACGTTGGTACCAGCATCAATTTTCATATTGATGGCTGCCGGCTATTACTGGTTACCTAAGTGGACCGGGCACATGTACAACGAAAAAATTGGTCAATTGCATTTTTGGTTATCAACTATTTCCGTCAATATCCTATTTTTTCCACAGCACTTTCTTGGTTTGGCTGGTATGCCAAGAAGAATTCCAGATTACGCGGTTCAATTCGCTGACTGGAACATGATTTCAAGTATCGGTGCTTTCATCTTCGGAATTAGTCAGTTGCTGTTTTTGTATATTGTGATCGATACAATTAGAGGTGGAACTGGCGAAAAGGTATCTGATGAGGTTTGGGAAGATGCGCATAAGCACGGATTGGAGTGGACTTTACCTTCACCTGTGCCTTATCACACGTTTACTACACCGCCAACTGAAATTCCTACTGAGCATATTTAAGATGTTCTACTGGAATGCCCATAGGTCAAATTTTATGGGCATTCCGCTGGAGTTTTTTCCTAAAGGGCAGATTGTTGATGGATGCTAAAAAGAAAAACATATTAACCGCAGTTGTATTGGTGATCATTGCGGTCGCGATATATATTTTCTCGGTAATTAAGGCAATGTCTTGATGGATCAGAATATCCCGCAGAAGAACTTAAAGCTTGCTCGCAACTTGCTTATTATTGCAATTGCGATGTTTGGGTTTGGTTATGCTCTTGTTCCCATTTATGACGTACTTTGCGAATGGAAATGGATTGAGCGGGACAGGCCTGACGCGATCAAGCAAGCCAAGGAAATGGCCTATGAAATTGATAAGGAAAGGGAGGTGACCGTAGAATTTATAGCCTCTCTAAATGAAAATACACCTATGATTTTTCGGGCTGAAACCCAGAAGTTGAAGGTTCATCCGGGTGAATATCACACTGTAAACTTTTATGCTGAAAACAAGAAAGACACTGATATCAATGCTCGTGCGATACATAGTTTTTCTCCGGCTGTTGTTAGTAGCTTTGTAGATACAATCACTTGTTTTTGTTTTGATGAACAGGTATTTAAACCCAAAGAAGCTAAAAAATTGCCAGTTCGTTTTGCAGTCAATCCTGAATTACCGAAGCAGTACCAAACAATTACGCTTTCCTATACATTCTTTGACAATACTGAAAAATCAGTAAAAAAATAAAGAGGATTTTATGTCTACAAATGACGCTTACTACATTCCACATAAGGCAACCTGGCCTATCGTTGGTACAGCCGGGTTAATGATTATGCTTGCTGGGGTAGCTAATTATCTCAATGGTTCGAGCATTGGGCCCACAATGATAGGGATCGGGTTTCTTCTGTTCGTTATTATGTTGGGCGGTTGGTTCGCCTTACAGTCTGTTGAGAGTGAATCAGGCACATATAACCATGGCGTAGGTATTTCCTATCGTATGGGCATGATGTGGTTTATTTTTTCTGAAATTATGTTCTTTGCCGTATTTTTTGGTACATTGTGGTATACGCGGAATTTATCTGTGCCTTGGTTAGGTGGTGAAGGTTCAAATGCAGCCACAAAAGAATTGCTGTGGCCTTCTTTTGAAGCCGTTTGGCCAACTAATGGTCCTGGAAAAGTAGGTGGAGAGTTTGAGCCTATGGGGGCTTGGGGATTGCCTTTTATTAATACGCTTATTCTTTTAACTAGTGGCGTAACCTGCACTTGGGCGCATCATGGACTTTTGGCACAAAAACGTGACCAGTTAATAAAAGGATTAATAGCTACTGTTGGCTTAGGATTTTTGTTCGTAGCTTTTCAAGCGATTGAATACCACGAAGCATACACTGATATGGGCTTGACATTAGGATCAGGAATATATGGATCGACATTTTTTATGTTAACCGGATTTCACGGTTTTCATGTATGTGTTGGTGCGATAATTTTAAGTGTTGTGCTTTTCAGAAGCTGGAAAGGGCATTTTAAACCAGAAAACCATTTTGCTTTTGAAGCGGCTGCTTGGTACTGGCATTTTGTTGACGTCGTGTGGTTAGGTCTTTTTATATTCGTCTATTTAATGTAAAGCACTCTACCAATCCATAAAAAAAGCGCTGCTGTTAGGTAGCGCTTTTTTTTTGTCAGTGTTGTTTGAGTATTATTTTAATGTTTCTGTTTTTGGATTATGCATCTGGGTTCCGATGCCATGGGGTTGAAATACGCCGGTGGCAAATGCCAGGAAAATAAAAACAAATAAAGCGATGGAGATTGAAATTCGAATGGTTAGTGCTTTAACTGTTTTTTCTGACTGTTCAGCAGAGCGATGTCTAACCAGATGGAAAAGCGCGGATCCAAGGCTGATAATTATTAAAAAAAAAGCAATAATGACGATGGTTTTTATGATCATGGCGTGAATACTTCTTGATTGAGTGTATTAGTATTCTCGGGTATTCAATCGCGTATGCCAACAACAATTATAAAATTATGCAGATAAATTTCGGGCGTTACACAATCAAACTTGAGATTTTTTATACCTTAACTTACCTGATTTTCTGTGCAGTGTTGGTGAGTTTAGGGCTTTGGCAGTTGGATCGGTCTGAGCAAAAACGTGCATTTTTAAAGCTCGAAGACCAAAGAGCGGCAACTGATGTCATTCAGCTTTCAAGGGATATTACTTCAGATGTAGACGCATTACGTTATTTGAAGGTATCTGTTGATGGCACCTATGATGCTGAACATCAATTTTTAATCGACAATCAGATTAACAAAGGTAAAGTGGGCTATTACGTATTAACTCCACTTATTTTGAAAGATGGTGCTGGAGCTGTGTTGATTAATCGGGGATGGCTACCTTCAGCTCTTGATCGTTCGAAATTGCCTGACCTTATGCTTACTCAATCGGTCGCTCATATCGTTGGGCGTATTAATCATTTTCCCAGTGTTGGCATAAAACTGTCGGGGGCTGAAACACCATCGGATGGCTGGCCTTCATTGGTGCAGGTGGTCAATAGTAAAATCCTTTCGGAAAAACTGGGGTATGTTCTTTATGACTTTCAGATTGAACTGGGATCAGACATGCTCGATGGCTATAAGCGTGATTGGCATGCGCCAACGGTTATGTTGCCGGAGCAGCACACAGCATACGCTATTCAATGGTTTTTATTAGCGTTGACCTTAACAATCATTTTTATTTGGTACTGTCTTAAAATAGGGCGATGAAAACTCAAAAAAACAAAAACCATCTCTTGATTATGCTGATATTCGGGATGACTATCGTGCCGTTCATAATCGCTTGGGGCTTAAAGGAAAATCCTCATTTAGTGTCTGGGCAAACCAATCACGGACAATTGATAAAACCTGTCGTGACCACAGAGCGAAGTGACTTGTCAGGATATGATCAATTTTCAAACGATAACCTGAAGGAGCTTTCCGGGCATTGGCTTATCGTTAATATCATCAAAGGCTCTGAATGTAACAATGTTTGTATTGAGGCAATGACAAAGACCAAGCAATTGAGGCTTATGCTCAATAAAGAATTAACACGTACTCGGCGAGCAGTGTTGGTACTAAAAGATGTTGAGCCTGCAGTTGCGGGCAAGTGGTGGCAGGGTGATGACACATTATTGAAAATTAAACCGAGTAAAGAATTCTTGCAAAAGCTCAACAGCCTCCCCTCGGGTAGCCTCTCTGACGGCATGATCTTTGTTATGGACCCTATTGGTAATCTAATGATGCGATATGAGCCGGGGTTCAATCCTTACGATGTAAAAAGTGATCTGTTGCATCTCTTAAGAATTTCACAAATCGGTTAGTCAGGCTATGTTTAAAAATATAACAATATTGAGCGTCTTCCTTGCCCTGGTAGCTGGGGTCTTGTTTTATTACTTACGGATTAATCTTTTACATCCAGAAGTATTTTGTTCGAATGTTACCGTTTGTCAATTCAGTCTAAATACATATTATTTGGGACTGCCAAGTCTATTGGTTCTTTCAGGGCTATTGTTGTTAGTTCTGTCTTGGTCGCAGAAGCAAAATAGATTGCAAGCAGTCGGTGGTAGTTTGATTTTCGTGGCTTTACTACTCAGCCAAATAGCGTTGTTTTTAAAGTTGGGATTATCAATTAGCACTATTTCATTCCCGAAGAGTGTGTTGCTTATTGATTTGGGTGTTTGGGGAGATGATGTCTTAATAAATGCAAGTTTAATTTTAAGTGTTGCCATCGCCTGGCTAATATTTTGGATGTATTTGCGAATTGAGCCACTTATTACTAAGTTTGAAGCAGCGCGAGGCCCATCTGTTATCGCTTCAATATCTATGGTGCTGTTATCGATAGAAATAATATTGGGGTTTTGGCTAGTTGGACATCGACCAATTCTAGAATGTGGGGGGGTTCTTCAATGTAATGGCACATGGCTCCCTGGCTTTGATTTCCGTTCTTTACTCAATGTCTTAAGTCAAAGCGCTGATACGGCGCTAAATTCAACTGCTTCAATTAGCCTGTATTGGCTTCACCAAGTTATTGCCATCATAGGTTTAGTACTATTTGGGCTTTTAATTATAAAGGGTGTATCAAGCTCCGTACCCAAAGCAGTCAAGAAAGCTACATGGTGGTTATTGATTCTATTGCTGGTCCAGTTATCTCTTGGAATTGTTTTGGTTCACGGTAGTTCTTCAGATTGGGTTGCTATTGCGCACGAATTGTTTGCGACATTGCTGATGCTTCCATTGATCGGGATTAATATCTATAGCAGATATGGCTATGTTGAAAGCCTCGCTGCACCATCACAAAAGGCGGCAGTTGAAACTTCTGCAGTAGTTGTTGATTTCAAGTCACCAGAAACTTTATTTGAGCGACTTAAAACTCAGTTGGTAAAAACCCGATCCGGCTTAAGTGGCGTTCTTGCTGTATTTCCACTCGGGCAAAAAGGCATAAACGAAGATTTACTGGAGGAAATTGAAGCCAGTTTGTTAATGGCGGATATCGGGGTTGATGCGACAGCGGCAATTATAGCCCGATTGTCAGAGAGTATTGAGCAAGATCAAATGA
>JABFRC010000200.1 GCA_013141375.1 Methylococcaceae bacterium
CTTGCAATCGCAAGTGTCGCGCAGGCAGGCCCTTCCCCCGTTGTCAGCTTCGGTTCTTATAAGAGTCATCAAATTAATGTCGACGTATTCGGACAGAATATTCCTGGTGACCGGGGCAATGAGCCCACGATAGCCCTCAATCCACTCAATCCGGCCAATATTGTTATCGGCTGGCGCATGTTTGATTCACCACCCACAGCCTTGAAACATGGGGGCGTTGGGGTTAGTTTCGATGGTGGCCTGAGTTGGAGTAACTCAAAGCTACAAGCCTTAACGGGACAAACCCGCACCGACCCTGTGCTGGATGTCGATTCAAACGGCAATTTCTATTACCAATCGTTGGGGCTGGGAGGAGAAGACAGAACCTCAGTTTTTAAATCCAGCGATGGGGGGATCAACTGGTCCGAGCCTGTGTTTCAATTTAATGGTGATAAAAACTGGCTTGCCATTGATAAAACCTCAGGTCCCAGCAATGGCATTATCTACAGCACCTGGCGCCGAACCAGCTTTCCCAATCCAGATCCCAGTTATATTCCGAAATATTTCATACGCTCGGTAGATGGCGGTATCAGTTATCAGGAGCCCGATGCCCCATTGCCTGTGCCTTATTTTGGTTTTGGCAGAATCGCAATTGGTCCGGAAGGCAATGTTTATCTTTCCGGCTTTGATGAATCACTCCTTTCTATCAATGCACTCGGTGTTATTCGTCAGGGACACTATTTCTTAAAGTCCGTCAATGCCAAGGAGCCTTCTATTTCACCCACATTTACTGCCAAAAAGATTGATATGGGCGGAAATTCGGTGATGCTTCTTTCTCCGCAGTTGCAACTTCCAAATCCGCTTGGAGGCGATGGCGATATTCAAATTGCTGCCGATCAATCTACCGGTCCTTTACGGGGGAATATATACATGCTCGCCCATGTGGTTCCCTATGACTGGATACCTGGAGGGGATCCGTTGGATGTCCATTTTGTGCGCAGCACCGATGGTGGTGAGACATGGTCAGCGTCGACGCGTCTCAACGATGACAGTCCGAGTGCCGACGCCTATCAATGGTTTCCAATGCTTAGCGTAGCACCCAATTCCCGTATCGACGCAGTTTGGTACGATACCCGCAATGCTACGGGCTTGACGCCCTATCGATTTTCACAACTTTACTACACCTATTCCTGGGACGGCGGCATAACCTGGAGTCATAACCAAGCAGTGACGCCGATCTTCAATACCCACCTGCCGAATAGTATTGTGAATGGTGAAGAAAGACCGGCAGATAAAATCGGCGACTACACGCAGATGCTGTCCGATGCCAATGGTGCACATATCGCCTACACCGCTACTTTCAATGGCGAACAGGATGTGTACTATCTGAATATATTCCCGGACTGTAATAACAACAGGCTGTCTGATGTGCTCGATATTGAACAACGTAAAAGCGGTGATACCAATGTCAACCATATTCCCGATTCATGCGAGAACATCACTGTATCCGGTGATATAGACGGCGACCGCGATGTCGATCAACTGGATGTCAATCTGTTACTGGCCGTTAAAAACAAACCGGCTACCGGTGCGAATGATCCACGGGATTTAGACAAAAATGGCGTAGTTAACCTGCTGGATGCGCGAAAGCAGACCTTACTATGCACTCGGCCGCGATGTGCTGTGTAGTCACAACACGCCACCTATAAAAATAAGAACCTTAAGAGACTTTATCCATGAACCCCTTAATTTACAGATTGTTTTTTCTAGCGTCATTCCTGTTGTTTAACGGCGTGACCCAGGCCAATATCAGCCTGGGCATCACCCCAATTACTCAGTCAGGAAACTCAGTCAATCTAGGCCTAGTGATTTCCGGCTTGGGAAGTGCTTCCGCACCATCGCTTGGCGGATACGATTTTGACATTGGTTTTGATCCTGCCCACTTATCTTTTGACAGTGCCGTCTTTGGTGATTCGGTTTTGGGCAATCAACTGGATTTGTCCAATTTTGGTTCAAACTACACGACTGCTAATGTCGGCAGCCCAGGTCTTTTGAATTTATCCGAACTGTCTTTCGATGCCATTTCCGACTTAAACACCCTGCAAGCCGATAGTTTTACCTTGGCAACGCTCAGCTTTAATGTGCTCAACCCAGGCACCAGTCAATTGGATATTACAATTAATACCTTGAGCGATGCCGATGGCAGTGCGCTCCTGGCAAACAATACCTCTGTCGCCATCACCACCGTTCCTGTACCGGGGGCAGTCTGGCTAATGCTCAGCGGATTGGGTGTGTTTTTCAGAAAATATCCATTGCTAACTAATTAGTCACTGTTCAGTACCTTTAAATTCTATAAAAACAGGCTATTAGTTCGCCAGGTTTGTTGGGAGCGACACCTACGTCGCGACGTAGGTGTCGCTCCCACAGATGACCTGAATAGTTACACTGATTATTTTGCGTCCATATCACCCATTCCATTGAAAAAACTATTTATTGTTTGTCTGATTTCAATATCAGCACATGCCGATGAAACCCTGACCTTGCAAACCATGCAGGTCACCGCAGGTCGTTCGACCATTGACAGCTTTAACGTACCCACTGCTATTACCGTGATCGATCAGGATGACATTGAAAAACAGGTGCCGCAGATCCTGCCTGATCTGCTGCGGGGACAAACAGGGGTATTTGTGCAGGAAACCACCCCCGGCCAGGGAATTCCCATCATCAGAGGTCTAAAAGGATCGGAAGTTCTCTATCTTGTAGATGGTATGCGACTAAGCAATGCCATTTTCCGTAATTCGCCGAATCAGTACACAGCGATGCTTGACCCTTTCAATGTAGAAAGCATCGAGGTGTTACGCGGTCCATCATCATCCCTTTATGGCGGCGATGCGATGGGCGGCGTGGTGCAAGTGATGACGCCCACGCCTCGATTTTACGGCTCCGAATGGCAATCAAACGCCGCATTCGACAACAGTTATGCCAGTGCCGAAAATGCCTTTCAAACCCATATGAAACTTAGTGCAGGCAATGAGAAACTTGCCGTGCTGGGAGGTTTTGGGTATCAGGATTTTGATGACCGTGTCGCAGGGGGGGGTGAAGAGCAAGCTCATTCAAGTTTTAAATCCTGGGCGAGCAATAGTAAAGTCATTTACCACCCAAACAATGCTCATGAATTGCTGTTGGACATGCAGTATTACAACCAGCCTAAAACACCGCGTTATGATGAATTAATGCCGGGATACGGCCAAACCAACCCCAGCTCTTCAGTATTCTACTTCGAGCCCAACGAACGGCTGTTTTTGCATGGCAGATACCGTTACACGCACAACACGCCGTTATTTGATAGTCTGGAGTTCCATGCTGCCCATCAACGAATCACGGATGACAGGCGAGCTCGGGATTTCGGAGATTCTATAGAAACCAGAGAGCGCAATGCCAGTCTTTTAACAGGGTTTACAGTTCAAGCGGCCCTGGCTCATTGGCCCCGTTCTCAATTGGTATACGGTTTTGAGTTTTATCATGATGAAGTCGACAGCCGACGTTTTGATACCGATATCAATACAGGAACAGCTTCTACTGAAAAGAGTCGCTTCCCAAACGCTTCCACGATGGATTCTTATGCACTGTATGGCAATGAGACCCTGCAGCTTGGCGAGCGCTTGCAGTTCATGCTGGGCACACGCTACAGCCATTACCATACGATACTGGCTCCGGCAGATCGCGGCGTTGGCGCCAGGCTCGATCATGATGATGTCACCGGCAATGTCGGTTTGTCCTATTTACTGATTGACGGACTTAAATTTGTCAGCAACTTTGGACGCGGTTTTCGTCCGCCGAATGTGTTTGACCTGGGTACGCTGGGCTCTCGACCGGGAAATCGTCACAACATCGCCAATCCCGCACTAACCCCCGAAACCCTATTGACCTGGGATGGAGGATTCAAATTTCAGAACAGGGTCTGGCAGGCTGAAGCTATCGGCTTTGTTACGGACTACCGAGATAAAATTACCAGTGTGTTGACCGGTGATAAGATTGCGGGACGTGATGTTGTTCAAAACCAGAATGTTAATAAAGTAAAACTTTACGGAGTAGAATTTGGCGCCCGATTTTTTGCCAGTGACCAACTTGAACTGTTTAGCAGCGTCAATTACACGCTGGGCGACGAAACCTTCACCGACGGCAAAAGCTTACCGGCAGACCGCATTCCGCCCTTAAATGGTCGATTCGGCCTACATTACACTCTGATGCCAACACTTTGGATTGAGTCTTATACCCGCTTCGCCAGCAGGCAGAATCGATTGAGTGGTCGTGATCGGGATGACCCGCGCATCAATCCGGCGGGGACTGCAGGCTGGGCGACCTTAAATCTTCGTGCTGGCTGGAAACCCCATGAAAATTGGGCACTCCAACTGAGTCTTGAAAACTTGCTGGACAAAAACTACAGAGAACATGGCTCAGGCATCGATGCAACAGGCGTCAATGTCATCGCCAGCCTGCACATGACCTTGTAAATCTTGAGGATACTTAATTTAATGCTTTGCTCATGAGCTACTTTCACTGCCAGCAGTTTTCGGTACGACAACAGCAGTCGGCGATGAAGATTTGTACCGATGGTTTGTTGTTTGGGGCGATGGCGCCGATTAAGCCTGGTGATACTGTTCTGGATATTGGCGCCGGTACCGGCGTGCTGTCGTTGATGGCCGCGCAGCTGGGAGCTGAGAGGGTGACAGCGGTGGAATTGACCCGCGAAGCCTATGAAGAAGCCGGTTTCAATTTCAGCAATAGCCCATGGTCGGATCGATTGACAGCGGTACATCGGGATATTCAAAGCTATGCCAGGGAGGAAGATTCGGTCTACGACGTCCTCATCAGTAATCCGCCGTTTTTTGTGCAGCACAGCAAGTCTGTCAGTCCTTCCAGAAGTATCGCCAGGCATACGGATAGTTTGTCTTTTGCCGAGTTGATTGTGGTAGTTGAGAAATTACTTGCACCACAGGGTTTGTTTTATGTGCTGTTGCCCACCAATGCGGCGATGCAATTTTCCGAGCTCGCATTGGTGGCGGGCTTGTTTCTAAGTCAGCAAATAAGTTATCGGGGCTATGAAGATAGCCCGACTAAGGTATCCGCATTGACCTTTAGCCGTATAAAGGCAGATTGTGAATATGGGTTGTTGACAATTTATCAGTCGAAAAGTATTTATACCTTAGCAAGTCAGGCCTATTTACAGGATTTTTTACTGCGCTTTGCCTAAGTTTAAGTCTCTATTTACGGCTGTCTATGTTCGTCAACGAACAGAATTCCGAGTTACTAAAATCTACTATCCCATTGGCGCACAGTTATTACGATTGCCGATTTCTCTGCTTGATTGTCAGCGGGTACATCTCGGCTTGAGCCGAGATGTATGGTGGTTTTTGGCAAAAATCATGGTTGTAAATTAACTGGCCCGGCAAAACACAATTTAATTATTAAGGGCTTCAATCATGAAATATGTTTACGTTATTCCCGTTGCTTTATTTAGCATTATCACGACCAATGCATTCGGCGCTTATAGCTGCAAGCCGATATCGGGCTCAATAGAGCAATTAGCCGTTGATCCTGTCTGTAAAATTTTGAAAGATAAAGCTGTGCATTTTCCTGATGTCACATTTTATGGTGCTCTCGGCAGCTGTTTTTCAGGTAAGTTACAGGGGACTCTTGGCGGAAAGCCGGTGACCGGGATATCTTCTTCAGGTTTGACAGTGAATGGCATTGGTAAGCTAACGTCAGCTTCAACAATTCGTGTGTATTCTGGATCAAATGAATTAGGAAGATTGTTTACTAAAGATTTGCTGTCCGACCCTGAAGGCAATACATCTGAATTTGTTAGTGTGGTGGACGGTAGCAAACAATTTAAAGGCGGTCACGGCAGTCTTGAAATTATCGGTAACGGGTTATACCAAGCCACCAGCTTTTCGGGCGTTATCTGCACGGAAGATTAATTCTTCTTAAATCAGCAGTCCTCTTTGCCTAAGCAAGTTTTACTTGGCTTAGGCAGATTTTCTGAGAATGAACACATAGTTAAACGATTACTTTCCCAAGCGTATAACACGCCCTTGGGCTGCAGATTGCAAGGCGGCGACGATAATCTGGCAGTTGGCTTTGGCATCTTCAAAAGATAAAGCCGGAGCCGTACCATTTAAAATGCAATCGCTGAAATGTTCAATTTCCAGCCGGAAGTGATTGGCAGCGGGAAGGCGTTCTTCGGTTTGGCGACCATCTTCATTCCACCAGGAAATCACTGGAACATCGCCGGGTAATTGCCATACGGTATGGCAAATGATGCCGCCACGGGTGCCGATAATTTCATATTCGCATTTACGGGCGCGTTCAAAACTGAAATCAAAATGGGCCAGGGTGCCGTCACCAAAATCCAGGATGCCGCTGCTGGTGGTATCTGCGCCGCTCTCTGCATAATTGGCAATGGCTGTGACTGCAATGGGGAGTTGATCAAAAAACATCCGTGCGGAATGAATGGCGTAGCAGCCGATATCCCACATGGCACCGCCGCCGCGTTCAACGCTTTCTGCCAAACGATACATCCGTGCCGGGCGCATCATAAAAGAGTAGCTGGCGCGTACTGAGCGGATATCGCCAATCGTGCCCTGATCCAGTAATTCTTTCACCCGGGCATGCTGCGGGTGAAAACGGTACATAAAGCCTTCCATGACTGTGACATTGTTGCGTTGCGCGGCGGCCTCAATGGCTTCAATATCTTCAATAGTCAGTGCCATCGGCTTTTCGACCAACACATGCTTGCCTTGCTCGATCGCGCGAAGTGCCCATTCGGCATGCTCATGATTGGCCATTGGTAAGTAGATGGCATCAACGTCAGTGTCGTTCAGCAAGCTTTCCAGATGATCATAAGTACGAACATTTTGTTGCTGAGGTGCATATTGAGCCAAGGTTTGCGCTGCCGCTCCAGGCCTACGGCTGGCAATCGCCACCAGTTCGGCGTTATTAGCCTCGACAATCGCTGGCAACAGGCGCTCATTGACACGAGCAGCTCCTAAAATTCCCCAGCGTAGTTTTTTGTTGTTACTCATAAGCATCCTCTTCAATTTCTTCCGTTTTAACAGCTTGGCTAAAACGGGATGGTTGTTAGCGATTTGGTCTGGCAATGATAGCGTAGTTTGCCCGTCAAATTAGCAAACAAGTCTTAAAGCCTTGCGCTTAAGTTTAGAAGTCCTTAACTGAAGCGCTACTGAATTAACACGAGTTGTAATTGAATGATTACACCTGCACTGGTTTGAACAGGCTAAAGCAAGGTATGCTTAGTACACTTAAACCGCTGGAGATATTGATAATGCAATTCCCATTCAGATTGATGTTTAGGACGGCAATACTGATTCTGCTGAGTGTTGTGCTTGTTGGTTGCGCTAGGCAAAATGCTATGCCAAATCAAGGGACCAAATCGTCTTATCAATTACTCTCGCTGGGTTTATATGAACTGAGCTCGTTTGATGCCATCGTCCATGATGATTCCGTTCATGTCGTGGTTGTCGGTCTGGAAACTGTTTCCAGTAAAGCATCGGTTTTTCGCTATATCCACTCTGAAGATGGCGGCAGACACTGGTCGCTGCCAGTCGATTTAGGTGCAGATCTGCCCGCTTCTTTAGCCGCACGAGGCAATGATATTCAACTGGCCGTTAGCGGTAAGAATTTATTGGCTGTGTGGCAAAGTAAGGGGGAACTTCCCGGCATGGGGCCGATGGCCAGCGTTTATTCTCATGATGGGGGTAAAATCTGGCAAGCCGGTGCGAATCCGGCGGCTAATGATTTCGGCGATCAGGCGCATATTGATTTGGTTGCTGATCAACAGGGCAATTTTCATGCGGTTTGGCTGGAAGATCCGGAAGAAAATGGCTATCAAAGTTTGCGTTATGCCCGTTCAGTCGATGCCGGAGAGCATTGGCAGCCCGGCGTCAGGTTAGACGACAGTACCTGTTCGTGTTGCTGGAATACCTTGCGGGTGTCGACAACTGGTCAACTGGATGTGTTGTATCGGGATATGGAGCCACGCGATATGGCGCTGGTACGATCCACCGACCATGGCAGTCAATGGCAACCGGTTAGTAAGGTGGGTGACTTTCATTGGCAGTTTGACGGCTGTCCGCATATTGGTGGCGGTTTAACTTATACCGACCAGTCCGAGCAATTACAGGCAATCGTTTGGACCGGCGCAGAGCCTAAACCCGGTTTATATCATCTGCACTCTGAAAATAACGGCCAAACCTGGTCTGCGCCGCAGCCCATGGGCATTCGGGGTTTACATGGCGATATTGCTGCAATAGATAGCAAGCATGTGCTTGCGGTTTGGGATGAGTTGGGGCCTGAAGGCTCGAGTATTGTTTCCGAGTTATCGAGCGATGGCGGGATAAGCTGGGCAAATGTTCAAACGCTATCAAAACCAGGTTCGATGGTTACTCATCCCAGAATTGTTGCCACGTCAGCGGGATTTTTGGCTTTATGGTCAGAAAAACAGCCCAAACAAAAAAACCAACTGGCGATAGCTGTATTTGATTAAGCGCTGCTTTAGCGTTTTGAAATCAATATAATATCTGCTGAACTTCCCTTTCAGCTTTTCAGCGATAGATAAACGAATGATAGATTTAAGTGTGTGGTCAGGCTTATGAGTAATGAGCCTTGTTTGTGCGGCTCCGAGAATGCCTACTCGGAATGCTGCGGTCAGTTTCACAACGGCGAAAAAAATCCCCCTACCGCTGAATCTTTGATGCGTTCCCGCTATAGCGCTTATGTGCTGCGCAATGCCGATTATTTGCTAAAAACCTGGGATGTGACAACGCGTCCGAAGGAGATCGATTTTTCCAATGAAACGGTCGAATGGCAGCGCCTGAGTGTGGATATGGTAAAAAAAGGCGGCAGCAAAGACAGCAAAGGCCTGGTTGAATTTAAAGCAGTCTACCTGCTTGATGGAGAAGAGCACGTCATGACTGAGATCAGCCGCTTTACCAAACAGGCGGAGCGCTGGTTTTATTTAGATGGCAAAGTTAAGTCGATCAGCAAGGCCAATCAGCAAGTCAATGAGGGTAAAAATGCACCCTGCTCATGCGGCAGTGGTAAAAAATTCAAACGCTGCTGCGGTGCGAATTGAGTTGTCTTACCTAACGAGGCGCGTATGACACTTTCTTATATTTTCGACACTTACGCCAAAACTGCACAAGGAAAAACTCTGCATTTTAATGTGGCGCTGGATGAAGAAGATCAGCAACAAGCCTTGATCTATGCCAGGCATTGGTTGGAGGGTATCGGCTTGGAAGAAGATGCGGTAGTTACACCGGAAAATTGTTACTTCTACCACAGCCTTGTTGTACCGGCTGAGATGCGAGTCGATATCGACCGGCAAGGATATGCAATTTACAAGATGGAAGGTTGTCCCAGGTAAGGGAAAAACGCGCTGGAAGTGAATCCTGTTCAATTGAATAGGATTCACAGAAGACAAATTGCCGAATTACTTTTTCATTCGTTTTTTAAACAAAGAATCCAGTTTCTTATTGGTGTCCTGACTATCGAATCCAGGTGCGCGAGGTGCGACAGCTGGAGCAGGTGCCGGTGTTGCCGGAGCAACAACGATAGGCGCTGGTTGCGGAGCTATCACTTCGACAGGCTCTGGAGCTGCTTGGCTTTTGTTTAAGCGAAAGGTGTCTCCGTAGGTGGTGTCGACATCAAAGTCATCCCAGATATACACAGGATAGGCGATGGGTTTGGTCGGAATCGGAAAGGTCACCAGGTCGGCAACGCCAACGCCAATTCTTCCGCCTGTATTCACAATCCCCTTAAATAAGCCGCCAATCACGCCATAAAAAATATTGCTTTGGTTAGTGGTATTGATGATGTTTTTGGGAATTTCCAGTGGTGCAGTCGCCAGATTGGCGAAGCCATTCAGGGCTTTATTGCCAATTTTACTGCCGTAACTGGACTGGTCGGTCGCATCGTTAGCGCTGACTAAAGTCACTGAAGATGCCAGCAGGCCCGTGATGAATAATGTGCGAATTGAGTTAGCCATATTTAAATCCTTGGATCAAGTTTAACGGTGCGCTTGAGTATAGCAGAGCTGACAGTTACTTTTTCAACGCCTTGGCGAAGGCGTTAGCCATGCTGTTTTGCACTGGCGCTTGCGGTTTGACTTTGCCGGCTGGTTTTTGCTGATTGTGCTCAGTTTTGCGTTCAGGTTTCGCCGTTGCACCGATTTCCGGCTGCGATTTCATCGATAGCGAAATGCGTTTGCGTTCGACATCAACTTCCAGCACTTTTACTTTAACCATATCGCCGGTTTTAACAGCTTCTCTTGGATCTTTAATAAAAGTATCTGATAGATGCGAAATGTGTACCAGGCCATCCTGATGCACGCCAATATCAACGAAAGCGCCAAAGTTGGCGACATTGGTGACAACGCCTTCCAGGCTCATGCCCGGTTGCAAATCGGTAATTTTTTCGATGCCCGCTTTAAATGCCACGCTTTTAAATTCCGGTCTGGGATCGCGGCCGGGTTTTTCCAATTCTTGCAGAATGTCAGTAACGGTCGGCAGACCAAAATGTTCATTTGTAAAGTTTGCCGCGTTTAGGCCCCGTAAAAATTGGCTTTGACCAAGCAAGTCCCGAATTGATTTGCCGGTGTTGCCGATGATGGCTTCGACAACCGGGTAGGCTTCCGGGTGAACCGCAGAGGCATCCAGCGGATTATCGCCGTTCATCACGCGTAAAAATCCGGCCGCTTGTTCATACGCCTTATCGCCCAGCCGCGGTACTTTCTTCAACTGCTTGCGATTGGTAAACGGGCCGTTTTCATCGCGGAAAGCGACAATATTTTCGCTGACGCTGGTCGAGAGACCAGACACCTGTTTCAGTAAGGCGACTGATGCCGTATTGACGTCGACGCCGACCGCGTTAACGCAGTCTTCGACAACGGCATCCAGGCTCTTTGCCAGTTGCACCTGATTAACATCATGCTGATACTGGCCCACGCCGATAGATTTTGGATCGATTTTAACCAGTTCTGCCAGCGGATCTTGCAAGCGCCTGGCGATGGAGACCGCGCCGCGCAAGGATACATCGAGATTTGGGAATTCTTTGGCCGCCAATTCTGATGCGGAATACACCGACGCACCGGCTTCAGAGACAGTAATTTTGGTGAATTTGAGTGCGCTGTAGCGCTTCATCAAGTCAGCTACCAGTTGATCGGTTTCGCGTGAGCCGGTGCCATTGCCGATGCTGACCAAGTCAACATGATGCTGCCCAATCAGTTTTGCCAAAGTTTCAATGGATTCATCCCATTGCTGTTTGGGTGGATGTGGATAAATGGTATGGGTGGCCAATAGTTTGCCGGTGGAATCAACTACGGCGACTTTAACACCGGTGCGTATGCCGGGATCCAGGCCCATGGTTGCTTTTGGGCCGGCTGGTGCAGCCAGTAATAAATCTTTTAAATTGCTGGCAAATACCCGGATGGCTTCAAGTTCTGCCGCTTCGCGTAGGCGCAATTTCAAATCCAGGTCGATACGCGTGAATAATTTAATTTTCCAGGCAAAACGTGCGGTTTCCGCCAGCCAGGCATCAGCCGGTTTGGATGTATCGCTTACGTTGAGATGTTTGCTGACAAACTGGGCATAAAGATCGTGCTCTTCTTTATCTTGCTCACCCGGTTTTAGATTGATGCTTAACAAATCTTCATTGCGACCACGGAACAAAGCCAAGGCTCGGTGCGATGGGATTTTATTGATGGCTTCCTGATAATCAAAATAATCCTGAAACTTCGCGGCTTCGTGCTCTTTTCCCGAAATAACCGTAGCGTGCAATATGCCTTTTTGCCAGATGCGCTCCCGTAATTCGGCTAATAAACCGGCATCTTCAGAAATACGTTCCATGATGATTTGTCTGGCGCCTTCAAGAGCAGTGGCAACATCGGGAACGGCTTTTTCTTCGTTAATATAGCTAAGAGCGGCTTGATCAGGGATCAGGCTGCGGTCATCCAGTATGGCATCGGCCAAGGGTTCAAGTCCGGCTTCGCGAGCAATCTGTGCTTTGGTGCGACGTTTGGGTTTATAGGGTAAATACAAATCTTCGAGCAGTGTTTTGGTGTCTGCATCATTAATTGCATGTTCCAGTTCCGGCGTCAGTTTGCCCTGTCCGGTGATGCTTTCCAGAATGGTCTGTCTGCGATCGTTGAGTTCGCGTAAATAACTCAAGCGTTCATCCAGCATTCGTAATTGCGTGTCATCGAGACCGCCGGTGGCTTCTTTACGATATCTGGAAATGAATGGTACGGTGGACCCCTCGTCTAAGAGTGCAACAGCAGCACTGACTTGTTTGATATTAACGGCGAGTTCTTCGGCGATGCGTTTGATTACGTCCATTTTTGGAATTCTTGATAATTAATGGGAGTGGTGTGCGCGCATTGTAAATTCAGTCTTACATTTCTTAAAGCGCATAAAAAAACCGGAACCCGAGATATTTCCTCAGGCTCCGGTTCGATTAATCAAGATTATTTGATGATGCTAATGCCTTTAAGCAAGTTAAGCGCCTCGTATAAACCATAGTCTTTGAGCTCAAGGGGTTCGTCCTTTTTATCTTCCTGGCCTTTTTTCTTGGCGTCAGCCGCTTCTTTGTCATTTTGTAAATGATGAGACAGATCAGCTTCCTTGACGGGTGTGAACTCGGCTTTATCCAGTGCTTCCAGTTTGACCCGCGCAACTGTGACATCAGGCTCGATGCCTTCGGCCTGAATGGAGCGACCTGAAGGGGTGAAGTATCGGGCTGTGGTTAATTTGACCGCGGCGCCGTTACTGGTTGGCAAGATGGTTTGCACGGAGCCTTTGCCAAACGACTTTTCACCCATGATAACCGCACGTTTTTGATCTTGCAGCGCACCGGCAACAATTTCAGAAGCGGATGCTGAGCCGGCATTGATCAACACAACAATCGGCGCGCCATTCAAAAGGTCATCCGGTGCTGCATTAAAACGCATTTCAGAGTTGGCAATGCGACCTTCGGTATAGACAATCAGTCCGCTTTTGATAAAGGCGTCGCTGACTTCAACGGCTGCATTTAACACACCACCGGGGTTATTTCTTAAATCCAGCACCAGGCCTTTTAAGTCAGCACCGTTTTCTTTTTTAAGTGCGGCAAGCGATTCTTTCAGGCCTTCACCGGTACCTGATTGAAAGCTGCTGATACGAAGATAACCGAAGTTTTTTTCAAGTAAGCGACTCTTCACGCTTTTAACTTTAATGATGTCTCTGGCTAAAGTAATTTTTAAAGGGGCTTCTGCGCCTTCACGCACGACAGTCAATAAAATTTTGCTGCCTGGCTCACCCCTCATCAGCTTGACGGCGTCGGCCAGCGACATGCCTTTGACGGGTTGATCATCCAGTCTGACAATCAGATCACCGGTTTTGATGCCTGCGCGTTGTGCGGGGGTATCGTCAATTGGAGAGACGACTTTAATAAAGCCGTTTTCCATAGTGACTTCTATACCTAAGCCGCCAAATTGTCCGGTGGTACCTTCTTTTAGCTCTTGATATTCATCAGCTGCCAGATAAGCCGAATGTGGGTCGAGTCCGCTCAGCATGCCTCTAACAGCGTCTTCCAATAACTTTTTATCGGTGACGGGCTCGACATAGTCTTGCTTGATGCGGCCAAAAATCTCGGTAAAAGTGCGTAAATCTTCATAAGGGAGCACTTCTGTATTGGTTGAGGTAGCGGCTGGGTTGTTTTTCTCAGCTACGACACTGCCACAGATACCAATAAATACTCCGAGTGTTACCCCTAGAGACAAGATGAATATATTTTTCTTTTTCAGCATGTAATTTCAAACTCCAAACGATCAATATTAATAGTAATCAACGCATGTTTAATTGGCTGTTCGGCTTTTCAGCGGCGACACCAAGCAATCGGGTCGACCGGTTTACCTTTTTTGCGTATGCCGAAGTACAATCCAGGCTCGCTTCGACCACCGCTTTGCCCGACGGTAGCAATAATCTCTCCGGCCTCAACTTTGTCACCCACTTTTTTATAGAGGCTTTGGTTGAAGGCATATAGCGTCATGTAATCATTGCCATGCTCGACAATGAGCAGCATGCCGTAGTCTTTAAGCCAGTCGGCATAGACCACCTCGCCATTGGTTACTGCGTGTATTTCAGTACCTTCTTTGGCGTCAATTAACACGCCACCATCACCGGCAACTTCTGCGTTATTTCCGGTTTTATTGCGTAATTGTCCCGCAACTGGCCAAGGTAATGTTCCCTTAAGTTCGGAAAAATCACCTTTAAGTACAGGAAAACTCTCCCCAGTTTCAGCACTTGCAACATTTACAACGGGTGGTGCTGTCTGATGGTGGAGTTGTTCTTTCACCCATTCAACCGCTGACATTGAGTCATCGGAGCTTCGATCGGTAGAAGCAATGAGGTTTTTTAATGTACGTTCGCTTTCTTTTAAACGGTTTATTTGCTGTTCGTTAGTAAGATAATCGTTGCTAAATTGTGCCAGCAAGTTGGCGCGTTTTTCTTTGATATCATCGGCTTTTAGTTGTTCAGATTTTTGCTGACTAAGAACGTTCTCTAACGATGTCGATTCTTCCTGTTGACGCTGCTCTAATGTAGTTAATTGGCTCAGTGTGTTATTGAGTTGGTTCAACTTCGATATGCGGGCGGCATTCAGGTAGCCATAATAGACCATCATTCTGCTAGATAATGCCGGATCTTTTTGATTCAGCAACAATTTTAATTTTTCTTGTTGCCCCATCGCATGAGCGGCTTTTATTTGGCCGGCCAATTCCTTGTTATGTTTAGCGACTTCAGTTTTGAGCTGGGTTAATTCTTTACGAATTTTACTCAGGTTGTTATTAGTTGTTTCCGCCTTGGTGTTTAAAGTTCTGAGTAACGCGGCTGTGTTTCCGTAAAGTTTCTCAATTTCCGCCAGTTGCGCATTCAGCGAAGTTTTTTGCTTATCATCGACAGCAGTTTCAGTATCGGCTTCACTCAGCTCAATAACCGGCTCGGGCACCTCGCTGTTTGCGGGGGCTTGATATAGGGCGAGCAAACATAAAAAAACTACCCTTCTTTTCATTCACTGTTTGCTACTTTAATGAGCGATCGCCCCGTCATTTCAGCCGGCTGCGGCAAGCCAAGAATTGCCAGCATGGTCGGCGCAAGGTCTGACAAGCTGCCGCCGTCTTCCAATTGGCCTTTGCCACAGACATAGACCAGAGGTACCGGATTGGTGGTGTGGGCTGTGTGCGGCTCGCCAGTGATCGGATCGCGCATTTGCTCGATATTGCCATGATCTGCAGTCAGCAGTAATTGACCACCTACCGATTGCAGTGCGATTAGAATGCGTTGCAATGCGGCATCAACAGCTTCAACGGCCTTGATTGCAGCATCCAGCACACCGGTATGACCGACCATATCGCAATTGGCGTAGTTGCAGATAATGACGTCGTATTTCCCGCCGGTAATCGCCTCGACCATGTGATCGGTCACTTCTACGGAGCTCATTTCCGGTTGTAAATCATAGGTTCTTACCTTGGGTGACGGAACCAGAATTCTATCTTCGCCAGGGAATGGTGTATCTACGCCGCCATTTAAAAAGAAAGTGACATGGGCGTATTTCTCGGTTTCTGCCAATCGCAATTGGGTTAGCCCCAAGTTCGATAAATATTCGCCCAGTCCGTTTTTTATATCGCTTGAGGGGTAGGCAACATCATAATCAAAGGCATGATGATATTCGGTCAGGGTGCAAAAATAGCCTGAGTGAGCGGCATGGCCTCGTTCAAAGGCATCAAAATCTTTTTCGGTAATGGCTTGAGAAATTTCTCTGGCGCGATCGGCGCGAAAATTCATAAAAACGACAGAATCATCCGGGTCCAAGGCAATTGCATGTCCATCGTCAGACAAAATACCGGTAGGCAAAACAAATTCGTCTGTCTCACCTCGCGCGTAAGCGTCATGTAAGCCGGTCGATGCAGAATCAGTATAAAAGTCGGCTTTGCCTTTGACGATTAAATCGTAACCACGCTGCACGCGATCCCAGCGATTGTCTCTGTCCATTGCATAAAAGCGGCCAACGATTGAGGCAATCTTGCCTACGCCCAGGTCAGCAAACTTTTTATCCAGTAAATCAATGGAGGATTGGGCGCTTTTGGGCGGCACATCTCGGCCATCAAGAAAGGCATGTAAATAAATCTTTTCCAGACCTTTTCGGGCAGCCAATTCTATCAATGCGATGATTTGGTCTTCATGGCTGTGCACGCCGCCAGGCGATAACAGTCCCAGAATATGTAAGGCCTTGCCTTTGATTTTGGCCAGCTCGATAGCGCGAGATAAAACGGGATTAGAGAAAAAGCTGCCGTCTTCTATGGCATCATTTACTTTAGAGAAATCCTGAGGAACATAGCGGCCTGTACCAATGTGGATATGTCCCACTTCGGAATTGCCCATTTGTTCGGCTGGCAAGCCAACCGATCGTCCCGAGCAATCCAGATATGTCATTGGATAATCTTTTTGCAAGTTATCCCAACAAGGCGTTTTGGCTAATGCAATCGCATTATAATCGGGATTAGCGGAATACCCGAATCCATCAAGTATCAGCAGGACTAAAGGCTTTGGCCGATTCGACAGCATTTATTTAACTCTCCAAACATACACATTAATATTACGAATTGCCATGAAAGCTGGCTCAGTCGAAGGGATTTTTCTCGCACCCAAATGATTCAAAATAATGTATCATTTGACCGGATATACCGTTTATTTATCTACTCTGACAATGGTACGTAACCAATTAGTTATATTAAACACGTTTAAGCGGGTTGTGTATAAATAATTATCTCCCTTCTTTCGATAACATTTTGGTCTTGTTGTAAAAGTCATCAAATACAATATGGAAATCAAACACGATCATTCGTTGTATGCCGATAGTGACATTACCAAGGCTGCAAACCGCTTGAAAGCGATGTCTCACCCGCTACGCTTAAAAATTTTGTGTGTGCTTGGCAACCAGTCAATGTGTGTGCAGGATATTGTTGAACTTGTGGGCACCAGTCAGAGCAATATTTCTCAGCATTTATCGATACTTAGAGATAAGAAAATCATAGATTTTAAAAAAGATGCCAATCGGGTGTTTTATTTCATTGACGATGCCCGAGTTTTACAATTGATCAAAATGATGCAGGAAGTATTCTGCTCTCAACATTAACCCGATTTTTACTCAATTTATTAAAGTGACTCATGGATCGTTATCTGGAATTTATCTTAAATCATTACTGGCTGTCGATTGCCTTGGCTGTTGTTACGTTTTTACTCATTCAAGAGTTTTTTGATACGACGTTTAAAAAATTCTCATCCGTTTCTCCTTTGGAAGCCGTCACTAAAATGAATGATGGTAATACTGTCGTTGTGGACGTGCGCGAGCCTGATGAATACAAGGTTAGCCATGTTGTTGATGCGATTAATGCGCCATTGAGCAAGTTAAACGAACAACTCGTCAAGCTGGAAGCTCACAAAAAAGGCTCTATACTGTTGGCTTGTCAGAATGGCACGCGCTCTGCAGCTGCGGCAAAAATTTTGACAAAAGCTGGATTTGAGCAAGTTTTCGTTATTACTGGCGGAATGCAGGCCTGGGAAGTCGATTACAAGTTGCCAATCAGAATTTCCAAAAAATAAATTATCCTTACACAATTAACTTATCGAGCAAAACATCATGGCCGAAGAAAACGCAGCAGTTGAAAAACAATTTTCCATTCAAAAAATCTATACCAAAGATCTCTCTTTCGAAACACCTAACTCACCCAAGACGTTTACCTTGCAATGGGAACCGGTGGTCGATTTCAACTTAGGTACCAATGTTGAGCATTTGGAAGATTCTTTATACGAAGTTGTTTTGTCTGTCACCATCACTGTTAAAAGTGGCGAGACAACAGCTTATCTGGCTGAAGTCAAACAAGCCGGTATTTTTTCATTAGGCGGATTTACTGAGCAAGAATTGGGTCCAATGCTTGGCAGTTTCTGCCCGAACATACTGTTTCCTTATGCCAGAGAAACTATTTCTGACATCGTTGCCAGAGGCGGCTTTCCTCAAATGCTGTTGGCACCGGTTAATTTCGATGCCTTATATGCGCAGCATTTGCAACAGGCACAGCAATCTGCCGGTTCTGAAACTCTTAACTAAGTCCACGCATGAACCAAAAAATAACCGTTCTCGGTGCAGGATCCTGGGGCACCGCATTAGCAATGTTGGCAGCCAGAAATGGCTGTCAAACTCTGTTGTGGGGGCATAAGCCCGCGCATATCGACGCGCTAAAAAACGACCGGGAAAACAAACATTATTTGCCCGGTTTGGCGTTTTCGGACAATTTGTCGGTCACGTCAGATTTGGCCGAAGCTGCCGCTTTCAGTGATTTGATTCTGGTTTCTGTACCCAGCCGGGCTTTCAAAGACACCTTGGTTAAGCTCAAGCCTTTTACCCGTGATGGCGTGCAGATTGCCTGGGCCACAAAGGGGTTTAATTCTGAGAATGGTTCCTTGCTGCATGAAGTCGTAGCGGAAGTTTTTACGCCCAATACACCGGCGGCTTTTCTTTCTGGCCCCAGTTTTGCGCGTGAAGTGGCAGCAGATCTGCCAACGGCGGTAACGATTGCATCTGCACAGACGGAGTTTGCCAATCAATTGGCCGATATTCTTCATAGCGGTCGTTTCCGCGCCTATACCAACTCTGATTTGGTTGGCGTAGAAGTTGGCGGGGCAGTTAAAAACGTCATGGCGATTGCCGCTGGTATTGCCGATGGACTTGGCTTTGGTGCCAACACGCGTGCAGCATTAATTACGCGAGGTCTGAATGAGATCATCCGCTTGGGCATCGAGTTAGGCGGTAAAAGAGAGACCTTCATGGGCTTGGCGGGATTGGGAGATCTTCTTTTGACCTGCACTGACAATCAATCCAGAAATCGTCGTTTTGGTTTGGCTTTAGGTCAGGGCAAAGACAGAGCCACCGCTACAGCAGAAATTGGCCAGGAAATCGAAGGGGTTTCAGCGGCCAGGGAAACGTTTTTGTTGGCTCAAAAACACGGAATAGAAATGCCCATTACTGAGCAAACCTACAAAGTGTTGTATGAAGGCTTGGCTCCACTGACGGCAGTAGAAAACCTGCTGGCACGCGATCCCAAAGCTGAATCGTAAATCCCCAGTTTTAAGCTAGCCGAAGTCCACTACTGATTTTTCGGCGAGTTCCAGCAAGATTTGTAGCCCTCCATTTTTGATGATGTCAGGATTGGCGGGCTTCAATTCATCAGTGACTTGTTGAAGTACGTCCTTTGTTTGAATGCCTTCGTTTTGTTCAATAATTTCCAGTAAGCGATAGGTCAGCGGAGTTATTTCGATAAAGTTCACTTCATCATCCGGATTACGATAGACCGCCAGAAAAGTGGGTTGCTCAGGCAGATTTTTCGGCAGACAGTCTGGTGAAATGGTATGCACCGGGTACTGATAAACCAGTGGCCAGGCTAGCGGCGATAACTTGAGTTGGGCTTGCAGCGGATCATCTATCGGTAATGGTGCACTGACGTTCTCTTTGGCAATCGATAAAGCCATTTCCACCCATTCGTAATGCGCAAGCTCAAACATAAACGCAAAATCATTCGTGCTATCCCGTTCATCTTGCAGATAGCCGAGAAATTCTTCAGGAATTTCAGAAAAAAAAGGCGATTGATTGTGGTGATTGGCAAAAAAATCTTCAGTCAGAGCTTGCCATTGTGCATCGTTAAGAATTTTTCTGAGCACCGGAAAGGTGCTGGCAAGAAAGCTATCAATATTGTTATAAAACAGCTGGCGGTACATCGCCATACGCTCCGGCTTAACGTCGGCTGGTGCAGGGTTGACCTGAGGATTTCTAATGTAAGCGGCAAACTCTTGCTGTTTGGCTTTAAAGTCAATGTTCATTAACTTTAGGCCGATGCTTTGGCGTGCTGGTCGGACCAGGCTGCTTGTATCGTTTTAATGGTATTTACTTCCAGCAAAAGCTCGGACAAAGGCGGAATATTGAAATCCCTTTCCAGTAAGGTTGGAAATACTCCGTAAAGTTCATAAGCCTTACCCAGTAAGTTCCAGACCGGGTCGATAATCGGCGCGCCGTGGGTATCCACCAAAAAATCGTCGGCTTCAACATAGTGTCCTGCGATATGAGCATAAGCGATGCGATGAGCGGGGATGGCTTTTAAAAAAGCTTCGGCATCGTAACCATGATTGACGCTATTGACGTAGATATTGTTGATGTCGATCAGAATGTCGCAATTAGCTTCTTCCACCACAGCATTAAAAAAATCGATTTCCGTCATTTCCTGGCCAGGTGCGGCGTAATACGAAACATTTTCGATAGCGATTTTTTGTTCCAGAATGTCCTGTACCCGGCTAATACGTTCAGCTACATGAGTGACAGCTTCGCTAGTGAAAGGAATAGGCATCAAGTCGTATAAATGGCCGCCATGACTACAGTAGCTTAAGTGTTCGCTGTAAAGTTTGATTTGATGCTCGGCCATAAAGGCTTTGATGGCATGAACAAATTGCTCGTCCAACGGATCGGTGCTGCCTATGGATAATGACAGGCCATGGCATATAAAGTTGCAGCGTTCAGTCATGGCGCGGAATTGTTTGCCCAATTTACCGCCGATGGGAATCCAGTTTTCCGGTGCGACTTCGTAAAAACCTACTTCTGATGGAGGTGCATTGAGTATTTTCGCCAAAATAGAACGTCTCAGGCCTAGACCGGCACCATCAACCAAGAATTGAGTTGTGTCCATAAGAACACCTGTGTTGAATTTTAAGGTGAGGGCATGAGACTCATGCCCTCCGCAGCGAGTAAAGCAATCTTGGTGATTTATTTTTTAGGAACGTAGGGAATCACTTTGATCAGACTTTTATCTAAGCCGTATTTATCGTGCTGCTCGTCACTCTTCTTATCTGCATCGGGATGATGAGCGTCATGGCCCGCAGCTGCTTCAGGGCTGATAGTGGTTTGGGTATCTTTTTTAACGGCAGAGTCCATCGCGCCGCATGCGCCTTCCTTGCCTTTCATCATAGCACCGCAACTTTGCTCCAGGCCTGGTTTCATTTTGCCGCCTTGCATCATCGCACCGCACATGCCTTCGCCACAGGCGCCTTCGGCAGTTTTAGTTACCGGTTTTTCTGCAGCTTTGGTTTCAGTGGCAGCGGCACCGCAAGCGCCGTCTTTGCCTTTCATCATCGCGCCGCAGTTATGTTCAAGACCGGGCTTCATTTTGTCACCCTGCATCATAGCGCCACACATGCCTTCTCCACAGGCGCCTTCGGTGGCTTTAGCGGCTGGTTTTTCCGCAGGTTTACTGTCAGTCGTTCCTGCACCACAAGCGCCTTCTTTGCCTTTCATCATGGCACCGCAACTTTGTTCCAGTCCCGGTTTCATTTTGCCGTCTTGCATCATTGCGCCGCATTTACCTTCGCCACATGAGCCTTCGGTTGACTTTGATGTAGGTTTATCGGCTGCTTTTGTTGGTTTGCCTGCACAAGCACCCTCGGGAGCTTTAGGGTCTTTCATATTCATGCTGGCGCCACAGGCCATTTCTGCTGCGGCAACTTGCATATAGCCAGAAGATAACTCAGTCATACCAAAAGGATTGGCCTCGGCACTGACTGGGCTGGCTGAGAGTGTCGAGATAAATGCGGCACCCATCGCAGCCGCTAAAGGGGTTTTGTTGATTTTTTTCACGGTAACTCCTCAGTTATTTTTATGAAATTCGATGATGCCAGCGTTCAAACACTACCTATGATACCAAATAGCTGTAAGGATCAGCTTACAAAAAAACTTTAGGCGCTAGGTGGCTTGTTTATCTTTGAATTCGCACAGATCAACAACAACGCAATTCGGGCAACGTGGTTTTCTGGCTATGCAGGTATAACGGCCATGTAAAATAAGTAAGTGATGGGCGTCTTTTTTGTATTTTTCATTCACCACTTTATCCAGCTTACGTTCCACGTCAAGTACCGTTTTACCTGGCGCCAGACCGGTGCGATTAGCTACTCTAAAAATGTGTGTATCGACAGCGATCACCGCGTGACCAAAGGCGGTATTAAGAATGACATTGGCGGTTTTTCTGCCCACGCCCGCCAATGCTTCCAGTTCAGCTCGGGTTGTCGGTACTTGCCCTTGATGCTTGTCCAGCAACTGCTGACACAGCGTAATAATGTGGGCCGCTTTGCTGTTAAACAAGCCGATCGTTTTAATAAATTCTTTCAGGCCCCTCTCGCCTAAGGCCAATATGCTTTCCGGTGTATTAGCAACTGGAAACAAAAGGCTGGTGGCCTTGTTGACACCTTTGTCAGTTGCTTGCGCTGACAAAACAACTGCAATTAGCAATTCAAACGACGTGCTGTAATTTAATTCGGTTTGGGGATCGGGGATAGCCTGAGCCAGACGTTCGAAGATTGCCAGCCGTTTTGCTGCATTCACACTTAGCCTGCCGATTTAAGCTTGTTGAGCAATGCTGCTCTTTTTTGTTTTGCGCGCTCGGCATTTTCTGCTTCTTCTTGCTGCTTACGCAGGTTTCGCGCTTCATAGCGTTGTTTGGCAAGTTGTGCTCGGGCGGTTTTTTCTGCCTCAGACAGGGCATCTGGCAATGGTTGCATCACAACACAATCGACCGGGCAAGGGGCGATACACAATTCGCAGCCGGTGCATTCAGCTGTGATAACCGTGTGCATGAATTTCGCGGCGCCCAAAATGGCATCGACAGGGCATGCTGCAATGCATTTGGTGCAGCCGATACAATCCTTCTCAATAATGAATGCAATACTTTTAGGCTTATGTTCACCAAATGCCGGATTGAGCAACTTGGGACTTACATTCAACAACTGCGCCAATGCAAGGATGCCTTCATCCCCGCCAGGAGGGCATTGGTTGATGTCAGCGTCGCCAGCAGCAATCGCTTCGGCATAAGGGCGGCAACCTTTAAAGCCGCATTGACCGCATTGGGTTTGCGGTAGAAGGTTATTGATTTGTTCAATCATTCAGCTAACCAAATTACTTTACGCGCATTCCCACTAGCGCACCTGCATCCGGGCTTAATACCCATATGTCTTTGCCGCCGGGGCCTGCTGCCAGCACCATACCTTCAGAAACGCCAAAACGCATTTTTCTTGGGGCCAGATTCGCAATAACCAGCGTTAATCGGCCTTCCAGATCTTCCGGCGCGTAAGCAGATTTTATCCCTGCAAAAATGTTTCGAGTTTCATCACCGATATCAACAGTCAGTTGCAGCAGTTTTTCCGCGCCTTCAACATGTTCAGCCTTAATAATTTTGGCGATACGCAAATCCAGCTTGGCAAAATCATCAAACTCAATGGTCGGCGCGATGGCTTCGAATTTCTTTTCGGCGGGTTTATCGACAGTTTTTTCCAGATTTTCTTTTGAGGCTTCAATAATCGCGGCGATTTTATCGGCTTCAACACGCGTCATTAACGGCTTAAATGCGTTAATGCTGTGGCCGAGTAAAGGCGCTGCTTGAGCTGGCCAGGATTGCGCGGCGATGTTCAGGAACTCTTCGGTATTGACGGCCAACACTGGTAATACTGGGCTCAGATAAGCAGCCAATAGACGGAACAGATTAATGCCTACAGAGCATACCTCATGCAATTCTTGATCTTTACCTTCTTCTTTGGCGATCAACCAGGGTTTTTTCTCGTCGATATACTGGTTGGCTTTATCGGCCAGCGCCATGATTTCACGCATCGCTTTGCCAAATTCGCGAGTTTCGAAGAATTCGGCAATTTGCTCATTAGCGGCAACGAATTCTGCAAATAAAGCCGGCTCTGCATTTCGTTCGGACAGAACGTTATTAAAACGTTTGGCGATAAAACCGCTACAACGGCTGGCAATATTGACCACCTTGCCGACCAAATCGCTATTCACCCTTTGGCTGAAGTCGTCGAAGTTAAGATCGATGTCGTCAACACTGCTGCTAAGTTTTGCGGCAAAGTAATAGCGCAGATATTCCGGATTTAAATGGTCCAGGTAAGTCCGGGCTTTAATGAAAGTGCCGCGGGATTTGGACATTTTTTCGCCATTCACGGTTAAAAAACCGTGGGCGAAGATCGCGCTGGGCGTTCTAAAGTGTGCGCCATTCAACATCGCCGGCCAGAACAGAGCGTGGAAATAGATAATGTCTTTGCCGATGAAGTGGTAGAGCTCGGCGTCGCTGCCTTTCGCCCAGAATTCGTTAAAATCCAGACCTTGCTTGTCGCAATAATTTTTGAAGCTGGCCATATAGCCGACCGGCGCATCCAGCCAGACATAAAAGTATTTGCCCGGCGCATCGGGAATTTCAAAACCGAAATAAGGCGCGTCGCGGCTGATATCCCATTGTTGCAAGCCGCCATCCAGCCATTCAGCCAGCTTATTGCGGACTTCCGGTTGCAAATGTCCGGCAGTCGTCCAACTGCGCAGCATGTCGGTGAAATTGGCTAAATCAAAAAAGTAATGTACCGATTCTTTATCTATCGGTTTGGCACCGGAAATGGCTGAGACAGAGTTTTTCAGGTCCGTTGGTGAATATGTCGCGCCGCAGACTTCGCAGCCATCGCCGTATTGATCAGCCGCGCCGCATTTCGGGCATTCGCCTTTGATAAATCGGTCCGGCAAAAACATGTTTTTAACCGGATCATAAGCCTGAACAATACTGCGCGAGCTGATATGACCGGCATCACGCAGGCGTTCGTAAATTAATTCAGAAAAGATTTTGTTCTCTTCAGAATGGGTGCTGTGATAATTATCAAACGCGATGCCAAACTCGGTAAAATCAGCCAAATGCTCTTTACCGACAGCCGCGATCAGTTCTTCAGGCGTAATGCCGTCGCGATCGGCTTTCAGCATAATCGGAGTGCCGTGGGTATCGTCAGCACAGACGTAGTAGCAAAGATTGCCGCGTTGTTTTTGAAAACGCACCCAAATATCAGTCTGAATATATTCAACCAGATGGCCTAAGTGAATCGGGCCATTGGCGTAAGGTAAGGCGCTGGTAACAAGGATTTTTCTGTTTGACATGGTGTTAACGCGGCAAGAATTACAAAAATATAATGCGCACATTATCGCATAAAACCTGGCGTGCAGATGATGCCTTCCGATGCAGTATGCTTTGAGTGTTGAAAAATAATCTCGCGCCTTATATCCTGACTAAATAATTTGGTTATTAATTTATCCCCTCATCCTTCGGAAAAATCATGACAGACATCAAAGCAGATGTAGAAGCTTCGCTACAAACTTTTATTGATCCAAATAACGGTGTTGATTTAGTCACCGCCAAATCCGTGAAAGCCATATCAATTGATGGCGCCAATGTGCTGGTCAAACTGGAACTTGGCTATCCCGCCAGAAGTTATATTGAAGAGCTCAAAACGGCTGTTGTCGAGCATTTACAAGATGTTCCCGGGATTGGCAATGTTGTGGTCGAAGTGGCGGTTAAAATTGTGTCACATGCTGTTCAGCAAGGCTTGAAGCCTTTGCCGAATGTTAAAAACATCGTAGCGGTAGCTTCCGGTAAAGGCGGAGTAGGTAAATCGACGACGGCCGTTAATCTGGCGCTGGCGCTGGCTGCGGAAGGTGCTTCGGTGGGTATTTTGGATGCTGATATTTATGGGCCGAGCATTCCGACCATGTTGGGGCTTTCAGGCTTTCCAGAGAGTAAAGATAACAAAACCATGCAGCCAAAAATATCTTTTGGGATTCAAACCAACTCCATCGGTTATTTGGTGGAAGCCGATCAAGCCGTTATCTGGCGCGGTCCAATGGTTACCGGCGCATTGCAGCAGTTACTTAAAGACACCAATTGGACGGATCTGGATTATTTGATCATCGATTTGCCGCCTGGTACGGGTGATATTCAATTAACCTTGGCTCAGCAGATTCCGGTCAGTGGTGCCGTGATCGTGACCACGCCGCAAGATATTGCCTTGCTTGATGCCCAACGTGGTTTGGCGATGTTCGAGAAAGTCAATGTGCCCGTATTAGGTTTAGTGGAAAACATGAGCATTCATATCTGCAGCAATTGTGGGCATGAGGAAGCCATATTTGGTCAAGGTGGCGGTCAGGCGATGGCCGAACGTAACCGCATTGAGTTGTTAGGATCGTTACCTTTAGACATCAGTATTCGTCAAAATGCCGATAGCGGCAGGCCGACAGTTGCGGCCGATCCTGATGGCAGACCTGCGCAAATTTATAAACAAATTGCCCGCAAAACAGCAGCCAAACTGGCTTTGAAAGGCAAAGATTTTTCCACGAAGTTTCCCAACATTGTTGTGCAAAATTCCTAATTCAAATTGAAGCTACAGCATCTCCGAATGTCTTTCTGACTTCGGCGATGCTGTTTTGGGTCTGTTCAAGTCATGCGTAAGACCCTGTTATAAAAAGTTAAAGTTTAAACATGAGGTGCCGATAACTGCCTAAACATACAGATAAAGGTGCCGTCATGAACACTCAATCCATTCAAGTTGCGCTGTCTTCTTCCTTCTATTTGACCGGAAGACTTAACCAAGCAATTCGACCACAATTGGCTGCAGTTGCCAGTGCTCAGTCGCCCGCAGCCAAGGTAGAAAACGATAAACAGACGCTGACATCAAACCCCAACAAAGTCATTGAAAAACAGGTTTTTAAAGGCCTAGATAAAACCAGTGGCACTGACAGCAAGAAAGAAGTTGATGGCAATGACTCAGAGTTTAATCCTGAAAAGTTAGCCCGCAAAATCATGAAGTTTGTGAACCAATCTTACCGGCAGCTTCAAAGTGAAGATCCTAATTTTGATAAGGCCAAGTTTTTTAGCCAAGTCAAACAAGGCTTGGAAACCGGCTTTGCTGATGCAAAAGATACCCTGAGCAAGCTCGGCATGTCGAATGCAGAAACGCAGAAAGGTATAGACGCGGCCTATGCCAACATCCAACAGGCATTAACCAAGCTGGAATCCGCCAACCAAGCGTCGTCAGTCGATCCTGCTGCAACAGCGACGAATCCTGTGGCGCAATTGCAAGGATTTTCAGCGCAAATGAACCAGTCTGCCGAAGTACAAGTGGTTACTAAAGAAGGCGATATCGTCAAAATTAAATTGTCGCAATCAGCGGCGACTACTCAGGGCTCGGTGAATCTTCAGCAAAATGGACAGTCTGCCACAGCCTTTCAGTTAAGTTCTGAAAACAGCTCCAACTTTTCGGTAAGCGTGCAAGGCAATCTTAATGAAGATGAGCAGGCATCATTGAAGAAGCTGTTGAAAGAAATGGACACTGTGGGACAGGATTTTTTTAAAGGCAATGTGAAAGATGCCTTTGAACATACTCAAAAGATTGGCCTGGATACCGGGCAAATTGCGAGCTTTTCGTTGAGTCTGTCATCAAGCAAATCCATTCAAGCGGTAGCTGCTTATCAGCAAGCCGCGACACCTGATCAACAAGTTGATCAGGGCAAAATAAAACAGGCGACTGACTTTTTCAGCCAAGCCAGGGATTTATTAAAAACAGCACAAGAGGCTTTGAAACCTTTTGAAAATCCCTTGTCAGTGTTTGATGCGCTTTTTGGTGGGGTGAATCAGGTTGCGGCAAGCGCAGAGCCAAAACAGATAGAGAGCACCGCGGCATTGCAACAGATCATCAAGCCCTTGGGTGAGACAGTTTTAGCAACTGAGCCGAAGGTGCCTGTTCAAGCTTAAAGTTATTGCTTTGATACTACACAAGTCACATAACTTTAAGTTTCCGAAACTATGGATTTGTTGACAAAAACATGAGTTTTATCCATCTCAAAACAAGTTAATCTATTAATAGGCGTGAATGAACCTATCTACTTTATTAGTAGCGGTTTGGCTTTTGATAATTTTAAGGAGTAGTGGTGGAGAAAAATCATTTTTTTCGGGTGTTTGAGGGCTTGCGCTGTATAGCGGCATTGGGAGTTGTGGGGTATCACGCGACCTATGGTTGGCCTGGCTATTTGGCTGTTGAGGTCTTCATGCTACTCAGTGGCTTTATTCTAGCTCATACCTGTCTTGACCGCAGTTATAGAGTAAATGGCTCAACATTTATTCTGCAGCGTTTAGCGCGTATGTATCCTATGCATATTTTTGGACTAATGGCCTATGTATTCGCATATTGGCTTAATCATGACAAACACTGGCCATCTTTTCCTGATGGCACGCTGTTTACTTTACTCCAGCAACTTACCCTTTTACATAATGTTGGATTTAATCCTAATGGCTTGACGTGGAATTTTCCGGCGTGGTGTGTCAGCATAGAAATTTGGATCAATGTAATTGTATTTTTTGCATTGCCTATGCGGATGAAAAGCGCTTACTTACTGCTCATTGCTTTAGCCAGTTATTTGGTACTGTTCAATCACAGCCACCGACTCGGTGTTCATTATGAGTTGTATTGGGGCTGGTTGGCCTCCGGCATGGTGAGAGGATTTGCTGACTTTATGCTGGGCTGGTTTGTTTACAGAGTTTATTCGAAATGGAGTGCAATACATCGTATTTCCATGACTAATGCCACAATTATTGAACTGCTTCTAGTTGGTTTAATTGCACCTATTTTCTGGTTTAAATTGCAAGATGGCGCGAGTGATTTTATTGCAGTTGGTTTGATGGCATTATTTCTTTTGGTTTTAGCACTTGAAAGAGGATTTGTTAGCAAAATATTGAGTGTTCCTGTCGCTGTTTATTTCGGACGAATCTCCTATTCCATGTTTTTACTGCATATTCCTATCCTTGAATTTTTTTATTATTTGGAATGGCATGCAGTGACTCTTGGTTTGCCGCTATTTCTTACCCTGTTTCTGAGTACCGTTATCGTGATCGGCAGCCTTACTTATTATCGGGTAGAAGAGCCATGTAGGCGCTTTTTAAAACAGTACCAACCAAATCCGAGTCACTGAAAACCTTAAAGAATTTCACCAGCTCCCCGTATTTTCCATAGAAATCCAGGGCTCAGCAGGCGCCAGCGGCTCGCCTTTTTGCAAAAACTCAATTGATATGTTGTCCGGTGAGCGGATAAACGCCATCCGTCCATCACGAGGTGGGCGGTTGATGGTGACGCCGGCAGCCATCAATTTCAGGCAGGTTTCATAGATGTTGTCGACTTCATATGCTACATGGCCGAAATTGCGTCCGCCCTGATAATCCTCTGTGTCCCAGTTGTAAGTCAGTTCCAGTAAGGGGGCATTGCTGTTGGTGGCTTGTTCAGCATCTTTGGGTGCATGTAAATATACCAGCGTAAAGCGTCCGGCCTCACTGACGATTCGACTGCTTTCAATCAGTCCAAGCTTATTGCAGAAAAAATCCAATGACTCGTCTAGGTCGCGAACCCGAATCATGGTATGTAGATAGCGCATGGTATTACTCCTCGAAATCGAATTTAAATACAACGGGACACGGCCAATGCCGAGAATACAGCTCTGAGTGCTTGATTCTTGGCGGCTTGGATGACGGGTTTGGTATCATAATAGTTATTATTTACAGCCTAGGAAAGCCAATGCCACGCACATCCGAATCATCCTCTAAAACCTTATTACTGCATTGGTTTGTAGTTGGGGTTATGGCGGCCTTACTTGTGGTTTCTTTAGTGTTTTGTAACACAAAAGGCTTAGCCTTTCAGCAGCCACTGCCGGAGCATGACAGGATATTGCTCAGAACGATTTTGTATGTGGTCGCAATTCTTACTCTACCGCTGACAAATTTAATACGCCATATCCAACTGCGGCTCAATCAAACCATGCCGGGAGACAAATCGGCCAAAAGCCGTTATTTGTTGACGGTACTTGTCTCGGCTATTTTTTCTGTAAGTATTGGTGGCTATGGTCTGCTCATGTATTTGCGTGGTGACGGCTTCAATACTTTGTATATTTTTACCTGGGTGTCGGCGCTGGGATTGTATTTGTATCGCCCCAAGGCCGATGAATATCAAAGCATTGTGTCCGCGTTGACAGAGCGTGAGAGCGAGGCGGATTAAACAAGGTTATTCCAATAACGCTTTCAGCAAATCATCAAGTGCGTAGGATTGCCGTTGTTGGGTCAGACGGTTAGCGATGAAGATGCTTTTAACTTCAGCCAAGGCTTGGTCAAAATCATCGTTGACGACCAAGTAATCAAATTCATTGTAATGGCGTATTTCATTCACGGCTTCACGCATGCGGCGGGCGATGGTGGCTTCATCATCCTGGCCTCTGTTTCTAAGGCGCTGCAACAACACTGCAGTTGAAGGCGGCAAGATAAAAATAGATAAGCTTTCAGGCAACAGCTTTTTAATCTGTTGCCCACCTTGCCAGTCGATTTCAAGAATAACATCCAGGCCTTTCTTGAGATTTTCCTCTACCGTTTGTTGGGCGGTACCGTAAAAGTTATCAAATACCTGAGCATGTTCCAGAAACGCGTTTTGCGCTGACATGGCTTGAAAGTCGGCAACATTCACAAAATAGTAATCCTGCCCGTGGATTTCGCCAGGGCGCATTTGGCGCGTGGTGTGAGAAACAGAAACGGCCAGCTGGTCTAGGTCGTTAAGGAGTTGTTTAACCAAGCTGGTCTTGCCTGCCCCTGAGGGGGCTGCGATGATGTAAAGTTTGCCAATGTTCATATTAACTTCAAATCTACAGTGATTGTGGGTTACTCAATATTCTGGATTTGCTCGCGCATTTGTTCAATAAGCACTTTCAGTTCTATTGATATCTGCGTCATGTCTTTGTCTTGGGATTTTGATCCGAGCGTGTTGGCTTCACGGTTTAATTCCTGCATTAAAAAATCCAGGCGTCTGCCGACCGGTTCCGGTTGATTAAGTACGCGTAAGACTTCGCTGATGTGTGTATGGAGGCGATCGAGTTCTTCGGAGATATCGAGTTTTTGTGCCAGCAGAACCAATTCTTGTTCCAGGCGGTCAAAATTGGGCTCGCTAACCAATTCTTTTATCCGGTCTTTGAGTTTGCGGCGCAAAGCATTCAACACTTCAGGTAGGCGCTTGCCGGCAGCTGCGACATAAAACTGCATTTTGTGGCAACGATCTTCCAGTAGTAATTTAAGCTGTGCACCTTCTCTTTCGCGCACTTCGTGCAGCTGTACTAAGGTTTGTTTAACTAGGGTTGTGATGGCCGCGGCAAGTTCTTCTTTGTCGGTTTCCGGTTCTTGTTGTATGCCTGGAAATGCCAGTACATCCAGTGCGGAGAATGCCAAAGGTGCGGACATTTGTCGTTCAATTGCATTCGTTGCTGTCAGCAACGCATCAACTGCCTGACTATTGATGATAAAGGTTTGGCCATCTTTTGCTTGTTTTTTATAGTTTAACGAGCATTCGATTTTACCTCGGCTGATTTTGGCGGCTATCTGAGTGCGCAGGTCGCTTTCAATAAAACGTAAGCGTTCGGGCAGTTTTAAGTTGATGTCGGAGTAGCGGTGATTGACCGAGCGCAATTCACAGGTCAGGGTTAAATTGCCGATTTCAATTTCACTGCCGGCAAACGCGGTCATGCTTCTTATCATTTTTCACCTATACTCGGGGAGCATTAATAAATGTTGTGTGTGGTAAATGACTGAATACTACGATCCGGACACTTATCCAAAGGAATGGAACTACCTGCAAACTGGCACTATTATAGACCAGTACATGATCGAGCGGGAGCTTGCGCATGGTGGCTTTAGTTCCGTGTACCTAGCAAGGCAGCTGTCCGACCAGACACAAGTTGCAATTAAAGAGTACTTGCCTAGAAAACTGGCGCACCGCACTTGGAATAATCTTGTGGTTGCCAACAATGAAGAATCACAAAGCTTTTTTATGCGTGGTCGGGCCTTGTTCTTTGAAGAAGCCAAGGTGTTATCGACGTTAAAACATCCCAATATCGTTGAAGTGACCAATTTTTTTAAGGCCAACGATACCGTTTACATGGTGATGACGTATGACTATGGCGTCACCATGGATAAGATTTTAAGCACAAAAATGTTGCCGGTGACCGAACAGTTTTTGGTGTCTGTTTTTAGTAGCTTGCTGGCGGGCTTGGCCCATATTCACCAGCATAAGTTAATCCATCTTGATATCAAACCCTCAAATGTTCTAGTAAGACCTGGTAATGATGCATTGTTGCTTGATTTCGGAGCCATCCAGAGCTACCCCATTTCGCATACGAGCAAGCAAAGCAAGGTGTTGACCAAAGGCTTTTCGCCAATCGAACAGCATGACTTAAATGCACAACTGGGGCCTTGGACGGATCTTTATGCGGTGGGGGCGAGCATGCGTGCCTGCCTTGATTGCAAAACTCCAATTGCTTCGCCTGATCGGGCCAAACTGGATACCTTAGTGCCGGCTGCTAAAGCCTTCAAACGAAAATTTCCTGAATATCTGTTGAACGCGATCGATTGGGCAATGGCCTTGCAGCCCCAGCAAAGACCGCAGTCCGTTGAGCAATTGCAGCGTGCTTTAGAGGGAAATTAGTTTCCATTCTTTACACCTTTCAATCGTGAGCTTTACCACCATCCCCCTTGAATAGACGCGTTCCGGTATACTCTGCAGTTTTAAATTTTACCGAGAACTACATGAGACCCAGCGGACGCAATCCAGATCAACTCAGAGACATTTCATTTACCTGCGGTTTTACCAAGCATGCCGAAGGCTCGGTTCTGGTTGAATTTGGCGATACCCGTGTCTTATGTACCGCCAGTGTCGATAAAAGTGTGCCGCGTTTTCTAAAAGGTAAGGGCGAAGGCTGGGTGACGGCCGAGTACGGTATGTTGCCGCGTTCCACGCACAGCCGGATGAATCGCGAAGCGAGTCATGGCAAACAAGGCGGTCGTACATTGGAAATTCAACGTCTTATCGGTCGCTCGCTTCGTGCAGCAGTGGATTTGAAAGCCTTGGGCGAGCACACCATCACGATTGATTGCGACGTGCTCCAAGCCGATGGCGGCACACGCACGGCGGCAATTACTGGCGGCTTTGTGGCGCTATCGTTGGCTGTCGATAAAATGCTTAAACGTAAACAAATTAAAACCAACCCTTTACATGGCCAAGTAGCGTCTGTGTCTGTGGGGATATTTAATGGCGTGCCGGTGTTGGATTTGGATTATGCCGAAGACAGCAATGCCGAAACCGATATGAATGTAGTCATGAACGATGCGGCTGCCTTTATTGAAGTGCAAGGCACGGCGGAAGGTCATGCGTTCAGAAAAGAAGAGCTCGATGCAATGTTAGAATTAGCATCCCTGGGCATTACCCAACTTTTGGAA
>JABFRC010000343.1 GCA_013141375.1 Methylococcaceae bacterium
ATTTCCAGGATAGTCATCAGGCGTAATGCCAACCACAATCCCGCTATTGGCGTTACGTTCATTGCGGGAATATTGGCTCATGCCATTAGTCACGACATGACCGACTTCCGACGTCGCCGCCACCACTGTGCCGCCCGGACACATGCAAAAACTGTACACCGAACGGCCATTTTTGCAGTGATGCACCAGCTTATAGTCAGCCGCCCCAAGAATTGGATTTCCGGCAAACGCGCCATAACGACAGTTATCAATTAATGCCTGTGGATGCTCAATCCGAAAGCCAATGGAAAATGGCTTGGCTTCGATGTAAACCCCTTGGGCATAAAGCATTTTGAAGGTATCACGAGCGCTGTGCCCAACTGCCAACACGACATGGTCAGTGGCAATGGATTCTCCACTGGCCAGTACGACAGCCTTGACTTGGCCGTTGTCGATTTCGATAGTTTCGACCCGGCTTTCAAAGCGAATTTCTCCACCTAATGATTCGATAGTTGCCCGGATTTCCTCAACCATTGAGACCAATCGAAAAGTGCCAATATGCGGCTTGCTGACATAAAGAATTTCTTCCGGTGCGCCCGCTTTCACAAATTCGGTGAGCACCTTACGTCCATAGTGATTGGGATCTTTAATCTGCGTATACAGTTTGCCATCAGAAAAAGTCCCCGCACCGCCTTCGCCAAATTGAACATTCGACTCGGGATTAAATTCCCGTTTACGCCAAAGGCCAAAGGTATCTTTAGTACGTTCTCGCACAGATTTGCCGCGTTCTAAAATAATCGGCCGAAAGCCCATTTGCGCCAGAATCAAACCGGCAAACAAGCCGCATGGCCCGGTGCCGATTACGACGGGTCTAAGAGGAAATTGGCTGGGCGCATGCCCAACAAATCGGTAAGTTGTATCCGGCGTAGATAAAACATGAGCATCATCTTTCAACCTTGCCAACACAAGCGCCTCATCGTTGAGCACTATGTCCAAGGTATAAACGAGAAAAATGTCATTTTTTTTGCGGGCATCATGGCCCCTTCGAAAAATATCGACGGAATGAATGTCTTTTTCCAAAACATCGAGGCGAATACACACCGCTTCCTTAAGCTGAGCGTCGGTATGATTTAAGGGAAGTTTGAGTTCAGTTATTCTCAACATGAAGACGTGTAGTTTTTGCTATGGGGTCAAATCTGGTTGACTATCTTACCTTAAATAGCTCGACTTGCCGCCAGCTGAAGACTCGACAACACGCTTAAAAAAGCCCTGTATAATGATGCATGCCCCGATGAGGCTTAAATACCGCATTCCCGCCAGATAATTTTTGTGACTGCCTGCACACATCGGATAGCACACAAAAAAATTTGTGTTTATCCCAATCACATCTATTCTTGTCATGAATTGTTTAACCCTGCCGGAAACTAAGCATTCCTGGCGGGTTATAATAATTTTTGAAGTTGGCTGGCAAGCTTACAACAGCTTTATTTTTGGAAAAGAAATGGAAATATCACAAGAACTATTACAGAAAAAAATTCTGATTGTCGATGACGCTGCATCAATGAGAACCTTGACCAAAGCGATTTTACGCGAGGCAGGATTTACCCACGTTTTTGACGCTCCTGGCGGTCGTGAAGCGTTAATTATGATGAGCAAGGTTAGGGTTAATATTGTAATTTGCGACTGGAATATGCCCGGCATGACTGGCTTAGAATTATTTAAAGCCGTCAAAGAAGACCCCAAATTACCGACTCCACCTTGGATTATGCTAACTTCATCGTCTGAAGGTGAGAAAGTGAAGGAAGCTATTTTGGCAGGTGTAACGTCTTACATTGTCAAACCATTCAAGCCTGACAACCTGATTAAACAGGTCATCAGTAAACTCGCTTAACAACTATTTAAAACAGCGGACATCAATAACATGTCCGCTGTCAACTCACTCTAAAACTTCTGAAACTGGTGCTTTATTACTCGGCACTCTTCGCTTACCAATATTTTTCTTATCGCGTTCGCGCACTTTCACTTTTTTGGCCGGCACTTTTTTCGGCTCTTCTTTTTTCTTCGCAATCGCTGACTTGCCAGAGGCTTTAACTTTCTTAGGGCCGTTATATCTACTCTCCAAGCCCTTAATGATGCGTCGTTCAAATTGCTGTTTCAGAAATCGGGCAATACCGGAAATGATGTTCCATTCGGTGCTATTCACCAATGCCACGGTCAACCCGGTTTCGTCGGCGCGGCCAGTACGACCAATTCGGTGTATATAATCAATGCCGTTTCTTGGCACATCGTAGTTAATCACCAAATTGATACCTTTGACGTCCAGTCCTCGTGCAGCTAAATCTGTGGCAACAACAATATTGACGGTACCGTCACGGAACAACTCCATCATCCGGTTGCGATCTTTTTGATCCATATCGCCATGCAAAACACCCACCCGAAGCCTTTCACCCCGCAAGGGACCGCGTAGCTCGTCTGCTTTTATCCGGGTATTGGTAAAAATCAGGGCTTTATCGTAAGTTTCATTCAACAGCAACCAGGCCAACAACTTTGATTTATGCGCATAGTCATCCGCTAAAATCATTTGTTGTTTGATGTTATCGTGCCCGTCATGCAAGGTATTCAGCGCGATTGTTTTATGATTTTTCAGTACCTTGTCGGCCATTTTAATGACGCCGTAATGGGTCAACGTGGCTGAAAATAACAAGGTTTGCCGCTGTTTATTACATTGATCAACAATCGACAATACGTCCTCACTGAAGCCCATATCAAGCATACGATCGGCTTCATCGAGAATTAATACCTCTAAATTCCTGACCACAGCCGACTCTTGCACCAGCAATTCCAGAAATCGACCAGGCGTTGCAACTACAATCTCTGGGTTTTTACGCAATTGTGTTTGCTGCTTTTTAAAATCCTCACCACCGGTAATAAGTGCCGATGTTACATCACTGAACTGGCTAAACTGCTGGCATTGACCAAAAGTTTGCTGCGCCAACTCGCGTGTTGGCGCAAGAATTAAAACGCGCAGACCTATTTTATTTGATGGCCGCTCGATCAAATGATGTATTGTCGGCAATAGAAACGCTGCTGTTTTTCCGCTGCCTGTTTCAGCGCTGACCAATAAATCCTTATCGGCCAAAATTGAAGGAATAGACTGACACTGCACTGGGGTTGGCGCTTTGTAGCCAATCTTGTCAACGGCCTTAAGCAGTTGCTCATGAAGAGCGAGATCGAAAAACGAGGAAGGGCTTTCAATGGATGTAGGTTGCATGAATTTATTTAATCGCTATGCTATGAACGGTTACCAAAATGGACTATTTGGCAATTATAAACTGTCTGTTTTGTAGATTTTTTTTATATTCAAAACAGACCTTATCCCTGAAAGATAATTGCCACAGGCTTAGCCATCAAAGCTATATTAATGAAGACAAAATCAAATGATTAAAGTCGTTAAGAATCTCTACGAATATCGTGAACTCATCGCAGCACTGGCCTGGAAAAACATCGTCATTCGCTACAAGCAAGCCTACTTAGGCATTCTCTGGGCCGTTTTAAAACCCATCATGCTGATGCTGATTTTCACCTTGGTCAGAGGTTTTGTCGGCATAGATAGTGGCGATATTCCTTACCCGATTCTTACTTTTGCAGCCTTACTGCCTTGGGTATTTTTTCAGGAATCAGCTTCAGAAGGCGTCAGCAGCGTTACATCTAATGCCGCATTAATTAAGAAGATATACTTTCCACGAGAAGTATTTCCGATCACCGCCATGGTCACCAAAACCGTTGAACTATTAATTAGTTTCTTTATTTTGGCTGGCATGATGATCTATTACAAAATGGTGCCCACTGTTTACGCGCTATGGGTACCTGCCATTATTTTATATACGATGCTTGTGGCCTTAGGCATCAGCTTTTTTGGTGCCGCCATCAACGTTTACTACCGCGACATGTCTCAGGCCTTGCCCGTGGCTCTGTCACTATTAATGTACGGTTCTCCCGTCATGTATCCGCTTAGCCTGGTCCACAAAAAACTCATTGAAGAACAAGCAGCGGGGGGCTGGTCAAATGATTTATATACCCTTTACACGCTCAATCCTCTGGCCGGCATTATCGACAGTTTTCAACGTGTGTTACTCAAAGGCTTGCCACCCGATTTTAATGCCCTGTATCCCGGTGCAATCCTGACCTTAGTCATATTGCCATTCAGCTATCTATTTTTTAAGCGGGCGGAGAACTGGTTTGCGGATGTTATCTAACCATCCGTTGAACATGGGAGTGTAAAAAGATAGCATTAAGACCTAATTGACATAGAAATTAACTGTTCTTAATAACCGAGCGAATTCAAATTGCCATTGAAATATAAAATTACATTTTAGGTAAATTCCATGAAAAACTTTCAACTAATCGTATTCATAATATCACTGTGTTTCAGCATTTCTGCAGTGGCACTAGAACCATGGGATCAAGCTGTTAGCAAAATAAACTATAAAGATTCGACATCAATCCCCCCCTTTTGCAGAATTAACTACCCTGATCCGAGATATAAAAATACCGACTGGAAAAAGAAATTTGGAGAAGAATTTGTTTATATAAACCATTACTGCAATCATAAAGCTCAAACTCCTATTTGCTATCAATACCCACAAAAAGAGAAAATTGCTTGTTTAACATCCATGCTGGAAGGAACCACTTACTTCTTTCAACATACCCAAGGTGTTTCTCCAATAAATCCATTTTTGTATACAGAACATGGCGTACTATTAAAAGAGATAGGCAGATATGGTGATGCTATACAAGCCTTCAATACCGCCATACAAAAGGATCCAAACTATATTCGTGCTTACGGCATGTTGGCAGACACATATATAGTGACAAAACAATATGACGAAGCTGAAAAAATAGTTAACTTAGGTCTAAAGCTTAAGCAAAGCAAAGCTTTATATAAAAGACTAGAAAAAATCAAAGCTGCTAAGAAATAAACCGAATGAACAGTAATCTATTGTTTATAGACAATACAAATAATTAGTTCAATTTATAAAAAATAACAATAATAAAGGTGATGGGTAATAGTTAGAAAATATCCATATATTTTTCATAGCTACACTTAATTTTCAAAAGCCATACAACTATTACCATATTTCTACAGAATGAAGCCAATAATAGAAGTTAATCATTTAACAAAAGAATACCAACTTGGACATATCACCAGCCTGAAAGAAAATGTCATTAATTCGTTGAGGCGCTTAGGAGGTAAACCCGTCCAACAAAGAGAAAACTTTAAAGCCCTTGATGATGTCAACTTCACCATTGAACAAGGCGAGGTCGTTGGCATTATTGGCCATAACGGCGCAGGCAAAAGCACACTATTAAAACATCTGGCCAACATCAGCAAACCCACCAAAGGCGAAGTCATTGTTCGCGGCAGTATTGCCCCGTTAATTGAAGTCGGCGCAGGTGTAAACCCAGAACTGACTGGCCGAGAAAACATCTTTCTAAATGGCGCAATTCTCGGCATTCCTAAAAAGATTATTCAGCAGAAACTCGATGAGATTATCGACTTCTCAGAGTTGGAACGATTTATTGATACGCCGGTAAAACGATACAGTTCTGGTATGACCGTTAAACTTGGCTTTTCCATTGCAACCAGCATGGAGGCAGACATCTTGATTGTGGATGAGGTCCTAGCTGTCGGTGATTTAGCGTTCCAGCGTAAATGTTTCGATCGCATGGAAGAATTAATAAAGGGACAAGGTAAAACTGTGCTTTTAGTAAGTCACAACATACGACAAATTCAACGATTGTGTAGCCGAGTAATTTTACTTAACCATGGACGAATCAATATGGAAGGCACTCCTCAGGCAGTATGCGACAGCTACTATGAACAAAGTGACAGAAAAATAAAAAATAATATTGATCTTGGTCATTCCAGCACCGAAGGTAGCGGTGAAATTGAATTGGTAGAAATATATTTTTCAGATCATACAGGCCAAAAAGTTGAGTATCTTTCGTATAAAAATAATTGTTCAATCCATTTTAAAATCCATGTACTTCACGAATTAGAAGCAGTGACTTTTGGTTTTGGCTTCCATACAACCGATTTTCTATACCTAACTACCCATAATAGCGAAGAACAACTCAATATCAACCGCCTTCTTCCTGGGGATCATGTAATTACTTGCAAAGTAAACCAATTACCACTTCTGCCGGGTATCTATTCGATCCGATTTGGTATGACTGCCGGCGAAGCCGCACGAGACGTTTTTTATGGTGAAAGCTTAAAACATTTTCAAATAGTCGGCGACATACCCATTACCATTCGAGATGGATTCTTCGCACTAGATGCTTTCTGGATGGAAAATGATATAAATAATACAGAAACACTAGCCAATTCATCAGTAGATACCCTAATATCATGACCATTCATCGAAAATATCGTATTTACGATGCCCCAAGCAATCATGCACCAATTTTTGAATCTTGAAATAATGGTTAGCGCACGTTAAGAATTTTAATACTGCTAATCAAAAACTAGTCGCCACGATAAAATTATAAATATCGACAAACACCACTACCAAATAACGATATTCATAATATATATAGAAACTACTGATCAAAGTATAATTTTTGGCATTTCGTAACTAGCATAAACAGATATATTTAACGGTTTTCAAAGCGACATATATTGCCACCGACTTCATCTTAAATTATAAGCACGATCAATA
>JABFRC010000128.1 GCA_013141375.1 Methylococcaceae bacterium
GGTATTAGCCGAGCATTTGCTCAGCTTGGCCCAACAGTACGAGTAGGCTATGGAAGAATTAATAATGCCACTGCCGCTGATAGAGATGGTAAAAACATAGATACTGTTGAACGAGGTGTTAGGGTTTTTTCAGGTAAAGATAGAAGCGATTTTTTTGACTGGCTATTTGCAAGGACGGCAAATGACAGAACCCCCCTTCGAAGAGCTCTCGACTCAGCTGGGCTTTATTATGAAAACGAAAATAGTAAGGGTCCATGGAGCTCTACACCAGGAGCAACCGGTGGCAGTTTATTAAGTTGTCGGCAAAGCTATACGGTCTTGATGACGGATGGATATTGGAATGACGCGGCCGCAACTACTACTGGAGCACAAGCAGATAATGACGGGACTAAAGGTTCCACAATCACCGATGGTACTACTGCATCTTTTACCTATTTGCCAGTGTCTCCATTTATAGATGATCCATCAGTAAAAGGCGGCATTTCAAATTCCTTAGCTGACGTCGCTATGTATTATTGGAAACGTGATTTATGTTCAAATATTGCTAACAAAGTTCCCACCAGTAAATTAGATTCTGCCTTCTGGCAGCACATGGTTATTTATGGAATAGGTTTGGGAGTACCCACACAGGTTCAACCTCAAGATGCTTTTGGAGCTATCGGCAGCTCGACTACTAGCATTATCTGGCCCAATCCCGATACCGCAAACACCCAGACTCAGCCTGGAATTCCAGCTCGTATTGATGATTTATTACATGCAGCTGTTAATAGTCGAGGTGGGTTTTTTAATGCAAAAAACCCTGATGATTTTGCTGCTGCGTTGAAATCCACCCTAGATAAAATAGTGAATTCAGATGCCAGCTCGGCTTCAGCTGTAGCGGCTAACTCTACGCAGTTAAAGACTGGTACGCAGGTGTACCAAGCGTTGTTTGATCCAAAGAATTGGAGCGGTGATTTACTGACCTATAGCATAGATAGTGGCACTCCCGCTATTCCAGCGACGTCGACTACGCCTGCAGTTGCCGCTGTGCCGTCTACTGGCGCATTAACTCTTGTTTCCGGTGTGAATGCTGCCGCTTTATTACCTTCCCATATAGATAGACATATTTATACTTTCAATCCTTTAGTTTCTGCCGGAAATAAAGGTATTCCATTTAAATGGGTCACTTTAACTTCAACACCCGCGGGCAAATCACAGCAGGATTATCTTAATAAATTAGCCGGTGTTATTGATGGTAATGGGGCGCTGCGTGTTGAATGGTTGCGTGGTGATGATACACATGAGAAAACAACAGCTAATACAAGTGGTATTTTTAGAGATAGAACTACCTTTCTTGGCGATATTGTAAATTCCGATCCGATTTATGTTGGCAATGAAGATCATGGTTATAGTGCATTGCCAGGATACAAAGATTTTCTGGCGACAACTAGACGGCACATGCTTTATGTTGGAGCAAATGATGGCATGCTGCATGGTTTTGATGCTGACAGCTCCACCGGCAGGCAGGAAATATTTGCTTATATACCAAATGCCTTATTTCCTGAATTAAGCTGGCTGACTTCACCCACATATAGTCATCAGTATTATGTTGATGGCACCGCAGGAGTGGGCGATGTTTACGATGGTACAACCTGGCATACGGTGCTTGCAGGTGCCACTGGAGAAGGCGGGCGTGCAATATTTGGGTTAGATGTGACTAATCCAGATGTGTTTAGTGAAAGTAGCGTGCTTTGGGAGTTTACCAATATCAACGATGCTGATTTAGGTTACACCCTGGCCCAACCCTCTGTAGTAAGATTGCAAGATGGTCATTGGGCAGTCATAGTCGCAAATGGATATAACAGCGACAATGGTCATGCTGTGCTTTTTGTACTGGACGCATTGACTGGCAAAGTTCTGCAAAAAATTGATACTGGAGCAGGATCATTTTTAGATAAAAATGGGTTATCAACACCTATTGCTGTGGATACAAACAAGGATAGCTCTGTAGATACAATTTATGCGGGCGATTTATATGGCAATTTATGGAAATTTAATGTTGCTGGCAATGCTGGTAGCTATCCTGTGCCAAGCAGTCCATTGTTTGTCGCTTGTGCCAAAACAGGTACAACTTGCAGTGCGGCAGATCGCCAACCGATTACAGGCAAGCCAAATGTTGGTAGTGTTGGGGCCGCTGGCACTGATCAGAATGGCGTCGGTACTATGGTTTATTTCGGTACTGGTAAATATTTTGAAATTGGGGATAGCAGCATAGCTACCAATCCTCAAATTCAGACTTTTTATGGATTATGGGATACTGGATTAGTTATTGCTGATCGCCTAAGTTTACAAGAGCAATCGATTGATTTTGAAGGATTTGCAACAACATTAGGGGGGGCGGCTAGTATCAAGCCAATTAGAGTGGTTTCAAAAAATCCTGTGTGTTACTCAGCAATTAGTACTGGATGTACTTCGGGTAGTATTCTTAAAACTGGCTGGGCATTAAATTTACTTAAACCGGTAAATATCGCCCAAGGTGAGAGAGTGATTAGTTTCCCTTTGGTTCGTCGTGGCTTGGTAATATTTTCTACGGTTATTCCAGATCCTGATCCATGCCTTGGTGGCGGAAAATCGCGATTAATGGAAGTAGATGCATTTAGCGGTGGATCACCTGGCGGCTCTCCTTTTGATACCAACGGTGACGGAAAAGTAGACGATAATGACAAAGTAAAGATTAATGGAAAAGAGCAATTTGTTTCTGGTATCGATCTTGATATTGGAATTATTAAAACTCCAACAGTTATTGAATCAGATAAAGTTGATTTTAAATATGTCAGTGGATCAACAGGGGCAATGGGCAGGGTTACTGATGCGGGTTGTACTGGATGTAATAATAATCCTGTGACTGGTGGTGTTCGAAGATCTTGGCGGCAGTTGAAATAGTTGCCAATTATTTTTCAATACCTGTTAGCAACTGTGTACTAATGGAAAGAGTTAATTGAAAAGCGGAAAACAATTATGAGGCAATCACAACAAGGTTTTACATTAATAGAGCTGATGATCACTGTTGCTATAGTGGGTATTTTAGCTGCCGTTGCATTGCCAAGTTATCAGGATAGTGTATTAAAGTCGCATCGTGCTGATGCTAAAGCAGCCTTATTAGGTCTATCAAATGCAATGGAGCGGCAATTTACGGTGAACAACAGTTATTGTGATGCGGGTGGAACTGGAGGGGCTCAGACTTGTGGAAGCACAGGAGTTAACGATACAGGCACGCCTTCGGTTTTTACTATTCCACCGGAAACTACTAGCTTTTATGACGTTACTATTAGTAGCGTAACAGCAAGTAGTTACACATTGAGTGCAACGCCAGTTAGTGGAGGTTCACAGGCAAATGACAAATGTGGAACTTTAACCTTGACTCACTTGGGTGTTAAGAATGTCACCAGCGCAGCAACAGGAATCACCGCTGCAGATTGCTGGTAGCAGTTTTAGGAAGTAGCAGAAAATTTAATATTTCTAGGTTACGAACAAAAAAGCCCATCAATTGATGGGCTTTTTTGTTTTACCAGTGCTGCTGCTTATTAATTTTTGCTTTTATCGACAATCTGATTAGCTTTGATCCACGGCATCATGCTGCGTAGTTTTCCACCCACAACTTCAATTGGGTGTTCAGCATTTAGACGACGTCTTGCAGTCATTTCCGGGTAGTTGGTGGCGCCTTCCAGAATGAATCTTTTTGCGTATTCACCGGTTTGGATATTTTTCAAGGCTTCGCGCATTGCCCAACGGCTTTCTTCGTTAATGACTTTAGGGCCGGTAACGTATTCGCCGTATTCGGCATTGTTGGAAATGGAGTAGTTCATGTTGGCAATGCCGCCTTCGTACATCAAGTCGACGATCAATTTCAGTTCATGCAAACATTCAAAGTAAGCCATTTCCGGCGCGTATCCTGCTTCAACCAAGGTTTCAAAACCGGCCTTAACCAATTCAACCGCGCCACCGCATAATACGGCTTGTTCGCCAAACAAGTCAGTTTCGGTCTCATCACGGAAAGTCGTTTCGATGATGCCTGAGCGTCCGCCGCCGATAGCTGATGCATACGACAAGCTGATTTTTTTTGCATTGCCGGAAGCATCTTGATGAATAGCGATTAAATCAGGAATGCCGCCGCCACGAACAAATTCTGAGCGAACAGTATGCCCAGGTGCTTTAGGTGCAATCATGATGACGTCCAAATCAGCGCGAGGCACGACTTGGTTGTACAAAATAGCAAAGCCGTGAGCAAACGCTAATGTTGCGCCTTGTTTAATGTTAGGTTCGATTTCAGTTTTGTAAAGTTGTGACTGAAATTCATCCGGAGTCAGAATCATAACAACGTCGGCACCAGCAACAGCTTCCGGTACATCTTTAACTATTAAGCCAGATGCTTGGGCTTTAGCGACTGATGCAGAATTAGCGCGAAGTCCAACCACCACGTCAACACCGGAGTCTTTCAGATTGTTTGCATGGGCATGACCTTGTGAGCCGTAACCGATGATGGCTACTTTTTTAGACTTTATGATGGAAAGGTCAGCGTCTTTGTCGTAATAAACTTGCATGGGTTTTCCTGTTTTTCTTGGGGGTTAAAATAAAAAGTGTGTGCCGTTTTATATATGCAGGCTTTTTTCGCCTCGCGAAATACCCGTAGGCCCTGAGCGAACGACTTCCAATATGCTTTCAGGGTCAATGGTTGCGACAAATGCATCCAGTTTTTCAGATGGTCCGGTCATTTCAACAACATAAGAAGTGGAAGTGACATCAATAATTTTTCCGCGAAATATCTCAGCCACATTTCTGATTTCGCTCCTGGTATGCTCGTTGGTTTTGATTTTTACCAGCATCAGTTCGCGTTCAATATGGGCAGATTCCGCTAAATCTATCAGTTTGACGACATCAATCAGCTTGTTCAGTTGCTTGGTGATTTGCTCGATAACATCTTCACTACCGCGAGTCACTAAGGTCATTCTGGATAAGCTGGGATCTTCTGTCGGTGCAACGGTCAAAGATTCAATATTGTAACCGCGCGCAGAAAACAAGCCCGCCACACGCGATAACGCACCGGATTCATTTTCAATCAGGATGGAAATAATATGTCTCATTACGCCAGCTCCCTGTTAGTTGGAGTACCCAAAGCAACACGCAGCTTCATGTCATGATGACCTTTGCCTGCCTCGATCATTGGATAAACATTTTCTGTGCGGTCTGTAATGATGTCCAAAAATACCGTGCGATCTTTAAGTGCAAATGCTTTTTCCAGTGCAGGCCTGACTTCTTCCGGCTTATCAATCCGAATACCTACATGTCCATAAGCCTCGGCTAACTGCACAAACTCAGGAATGGTATCCATGTAAGAATGAGAATAGCGGCTTTCATAGGAAAATTCCTGCCATTGTCTAACCATGCCCATGTAACGGTTGTTCAGGTTGATAATTTTAATCGGCGTTTTGTATTGCAGTGCAGTTGAAAGCTCTTGAATGCACATCTGGATGCTGGCTTCGCCAGTAACGCAAGCTACATTAGCATCGGGAAATGCGAGTTTTACGCCGATTGCGGCAGGCAAGCCAAAGCCCATCGTGCCAAGTCCACCGGAGTTTATCCAGCGTCTAGGTTTGTCGAATGGGTAGAACTGAGCAGCATACATTTGATGTTGTCCGACATCAGAAGTGACATAAGCATCGCCTTTGGTAACTTCGTATAATTGCTCGATGACATATTGCGGCTTGATCAAAGGGCTTTCGCGATCATACTCAAGGCAATGCACGCTTCGCCATTCATCGATTTGATTCCACCAGGCTTCTAAAGCTTTTTTGCCGGGTTTCTTTTTGCTCTCGCCAATCAATTCTAGCATTTGCTCCAATACCGGTTTAACACTGCCGACAATGGGTACATCCACTCTAACTGTTTTCGAAATAGAAGCGGGATCAACATCTATGTGAATGATTTTGGCGTAAGGACAAAACTCATCGAGTTTGCCTGTTACTCGGTCATCAAAGCGCGCGCCCACAGCCAATATCACATCGCTTTCATGCATTGCCATGTTGGCTTCATAGGTGCCGTGCATTCCCAGCATGCCGACAAATTGTTTGTCAGTGGCAGGATAAGCGCCAAGCCCCATTAGGGTGTTGGTAACGGGAAAGCCAAGAGTTTTTGCTAAGGCAATCAATTCGTTGCTGGCTTCACCTAATACGACGCCGCCGCCAGAGTAAATAATCGGCTTTTCTGCTGCGAGCAATAAATCGACTGCTTTTTTAATCTGGCCTTTGTGACCGGTAGTTGCCGGATTGTAAGAGCGCATCACAACTTTTTTGGGATATTTGTAAGGTACTTTGATCTTTGGATCTGTAATGTCCTTAGGAATATCAACAACCACAGGACCTGGGCGGCCAGTTGTCGCGACATGGAAAGCCTTTTTGATGGTTTCAGCGAGCTGGTTGACGTCTTTGACCAAGAAATTATGTTTTACGCATGGACGGGTAATGCCCACCATATCAACTTCCTGGAATGCATCGCTGCCGATTACAGGCAAAGATACCTGACCGGATAAAATGACCATGGGAATTGAGTCCATATAAGCCGTGGCAATGCCAGTTACAGCATTGGTAGCGCCGGGGCCGGAAGTGACTAATACGACACCCGGTTTTCCAGTCGCCCGCGCATAACCA
>JABFRC010000074.1 GCA_013141375.1 Methylococcaceae bacterium
TGGTATTGTGGCCCTCGATCAGGTTCGAGTAATAGCAGTTCATGACGCGAACAAGGTCGGCAAGGTTGGCCGTAGTTTGGGGATGAAGGCGATGACCGAGTTGTTGCGCTGCCGCTGTTAGGCTGGCAATCAGATCGTTGATCTCGACCGGAATGGATTCGAGCATACATGGCTCGATCCGAGAGAAACTTTCAGTGGCTTGCGTCATGCCGATGTTGCCATTATTTAACCTTCTGTTTAATAATGAATTATTTCATCATGTGCAGTCATTATTGCCGATCTTTCTGCCGATCGCAAGTTCTGCCGTAAGTCCCTGTTTTTCGAGAAGTCTTACGTCATATTGACTGAAAAATTGCCGATCCACGTTCAGCGGAGTTTTAGACAACTGCTAAGCCATTTAGTCTAGTTCCGAAGCAAGCCCCTCTTTGTTTTCCCACAGTCCGATTGGAGTATGGAGTAGTTGCCACATAGCTGCCATAAGCGCTATCTTGGTTGGGTTCTATCAAAAGCATTTATGATGCAGTGATTGAGTGCCTATCAAAAAATGATAATGAATCTATTGGTAGTGTTTTGGGGGTATTTTGTCACCTATCACTAGGCCAAGGTCTAATGAGAGGTAGTTTTGTGAATTCATCATTTTTGACGACGCACTTACATCGCGACTGACTTTGACAATTTGAAAGGTTTGCATATCCCCCCAAAAAAAAGCCACCTGTTCCGATTGATTGTCGGCCATCGATTCTGGTAGGTTTACGCCAGTAGAGAATGACAGCTTTTGGAAGTGGCGAATTGTCGCAATCGACCCGTTGCGGTCTATCGCTTAGTCTGATTCAATGGCAGAAACGAGACTATTAACAGCCATAACTCACTGTCACCGATGATATACAGAAAGATAAATCATATGCTGATCAAAAATTTATGGTGTAGAAGATCATTTGCAGGTAGATATACGGTTAACTATCTATTTCCTTGTTAGGTTTTGAAATACAGTGGGTTACATGCTCAGTTCGTATCGGTAATTTTTAGAGGAACATAAATTATGAAGAAAGCTTTCGTATTACTTTTCATGGCATTTCCGGTATACGCGGATTCCTCTGGTCAATATTGCGAATCAAATGTTTCTCAATGCAAGGCAGGGAATATCATTGTTGTATCTGGCGATGACATTGCGCGTATCTGCGACTTCGGCAAATCTATTGTGCAGCTAAGAACCGTGCATAACAAACCAGATAAAAACGGTTCCTCCACTTCAGTAAACATTGTCGCTTGCGTTTACTCAGGAAATAAATAGATCAAGAAAATAAAGGAGGAACCATCACGGTCTAAATCATCCCTTGCAATGCCTCTTAAATAATTTCAAACAACTAAATTTAAGGACAAAAAATGAATAGCATTAAACTAGCTTCCCCTATTTCAAAAACCAGCGCTGCTGATTCTCCAATTGTGTAAGATGTGGGGATGGCGGAATCTAATTTGGCAATTACTGGAACCACATGCAATTGGCAGGGAAGCGCATATGGGCTTGGCGATGTTATTTGCATTAATGGCTAGCAACATAAATGCAAAGAAAATGGTTGGGTTGCAATTGGCTTCAAGTGCTAATCAACACCTAACCTAAGCAAGGCTAGATTTTTAACTACACAAGAGGTAACTTCATGAAGTGTGCAATGTGCGACAAAAGCTGGAACGAACTGGTATCGGCGGTGGATTCTCCGTTCATTCGAACAAATGAGCAGTTCGAAAGCAGCAACTTCTCGGATACAGAACTTTCGATTCTTTCCCCTGAGGATTTGCTCCTATTTAGGAGCACAGTACAGTTTAGGCGCGAAGATGTTTTTAATAGCGAAGGTAAACTTATCGTCTCCAAAAAAGGAGTATCCACGTTTAGCGTGGAGATTCTGGTAAAAAAATACAAATTCACACCAGATCAGATCGAAAACGTTGCAGCTATATTTGGCATCGGGCCGGAGAGGTTTTGGACAAGGTATCACTACTTTGGTGACACGTACCCCCAACCACACTGCGAACCGCGTGACTACTACAACTGCCCTTGGTGAATCTTGCTTATGCCTGACAACCAATGGATTTAGGAGAAAAACAGATGAGTTCAAAATTGGTGTGGGAATCAATCGAAAGTGAATCCTCTCACAATGATAATAACGGGAATAATCAGGGAAGGTACACTGTAAGAGCCCGCATTGCCTCATAGAAAAAGGTAACCGAAGGGTCAAAGTCGATGCCTCACATTAGGCGTTACCGAGACTTGTGAAAAATGAGTTTTAATTGTTGCTCAATAGCCGCTTTGATTGCAAACGGATTGAGTTTTTCGTGTTGTTCTTGCAGTTGGTTTCTGGTTGCTTCGGAAATACTTGGGTGATCAAGAATACGTTGGTAAGGCGTTTTCGGTGCATGATATTTTTTTACGTATTTTGCACTGTTACGGTGCTTTTCTTTCAGTTTCAGACTGGGGCAGAAGTGATTCTGTAAAGGACACCAAAGTGTGCTGTAAATTTCATTCATAAGTGCGACCCGCTCGGGCTTACCCAGCCGGTCATAGCCAAATAGTTGTCGGGCATGAGTCCAGTCTTTTTGTTCGACATGGGCATTGTCGTTTTTCTTACAAGGCCTGGAGCGAGTGAAAGCGGGTTGGTCGGGATGATCCGTAAAGTAGCGAACTAAATGGTGATTGAGAAACTCCGAGCCGTTATCGCAATCAAAGCCGCGCAAAGGAAATGGCAAGCTGGCCTCAATCATCTTTATTTGCTCAAGTACGCCCAGTGAGCCTTTATTCCAAGTTGCGCGACACTCAGTCCAACCGGTGACAATATCCGTCATGGTCAGGCTCCAGACAAAGTCGCCTGCCAGGGAATTGCCACAATGGGCCACGGTATCGGCTTCTATAAAACCTGGCTGGGTTTCATCCCAATGATGGGTGCGAATAGGGATCTGGGTTTTCAGCAATGAACCTGGCTTGGTACCCGATAAGCCCTTAGGGTGATGAATACGCAAGGGCTTGAGCAAACGATCCAGGGTTGCCGCAGATACCGTTAACAAATCAGTGTGAACACTCTCTGGCAGTGATCCGTATTCGGATTCGTAGTGTGGCAGCCAGATCGGTATCGCCGCTTTAAGCCGTTTGCCGCAGAGTTGATCGCTGGCAAACCAGATGCGACGCAACGGTTGCATCAACGCATCAGCCTGATATTTGGGTTTGGCGCCGCGACGTCTTGCCGGGGTCGTATTATTATCGGACTTACGATTAAGCAGGCGAATCGCATACTTACGCGCATAGCCGCAGACCTCGCAAAACTCATTCAAAATAGCTTGCTTGGCGGTTCTATCGCTTTGTTGATACCGGGTTCTGATTGCTTGTAAATAGGCCCATCGTTCGTGTTTTCCCATGAGTCTAATCCGCTTGGCTTCGGTTACACTTAATGTGAGGCAACGACTACTTTTTAAGCAGGCCTTAGGTTACTTTTAATTTGAGGCAATTCGGAGCCAAGGTGCATAAAGGCTGGTTGGTAAAAACAGGGGTATATTCTAGAGAGTTAATCAACGTAACTGCAGGCTTGGCAAATGGGCCGGACTTCGAGCTTGCTTTAGGCGTAACTAATGGTGTCGGAATAACATTCGTTCCTGATGAAAATTATGAATGGGTGTTGTAATCATCGTTGCTATGGGCTTGGCGACATTATTCAAATTGGTGGACAACAACACAAATCAAAGAAAGCGGTTGGGTTGCTTTTGGTTTCAAATGCTTGATAATCGCCTAACGAATATGATACTAAGGCTAGGAGTGGCACTTACAGTTACCAATCTTGTATTCGAAGCCTCGATATGAATACTTTTCAGCCTGTTGCATTTTGCGATTAATCTCTTGAGCAGCCTTGTAATTAACCTCCTCACAAGATTCTCCAAATACAGGAAACTCCTCAAAATAATTTCCGTCTGCGTCCTTCCATTTAAATACGAGCTGTAAACTGCAGAACATATATCCCCCTTAAATAGCCTTTTCCTTAAGCCAGTATTTTGATTTCGTGATTGAAGGATCGTCTTTTATCTTTTCCTTCAGGCGAAGGATTACCTTTTTAATATCATCGATATTTCGCTTGAATTCGATAGGCATACCATTTTTGTCCTAATCTACTGCGATGACATCGTCTTGCGAAATCTGACTTGCATACTTTGCTAGATTGTAATTTGATTTGTTTTTGGCTGCAAAAAATGTTGAAAAGGAACACTCCAATAAAATATTGAGTGTTCGCACCATTCAGGAATTGCTTGGCCACAGTGATTTGAAAACGACGATGATCTCCACCCAAACGGTGCCGAGTGTGACGATTAAAGAAGCTAAAAGCCCGCTGGATTTTTGATCCAAGCCAAATCATTGGCAGAAATAAGCCAGTTTGCAGCCATATATTTCAAATCTTGAATGTCGCTAAGTGGCCGAAACCGCTAGGTCGCAGGTATTCCCGTAAGCGGCTATTCAAGAAAATTGGGACTCGATCATGAGCGGCATTATTTGGTGAGTGAATACGATCACCATCCTCACATAATCGGGTGAAGCCGACGACCACATGATCGTTGATAAACTGACAACATCTAAGGGTTGCATAATAGATGACTGAATCGCATGAGTGTAGCTACTATTACCCATAATCGCACGAATCCTTACCTTGACCCAAGAACGCCGGATTTCATGTTTTCATCGTCTACTCGAAAAATTCTTCATCAACACTTCTAATATGCAAAGTGTCTTCGATAATTCGCTCGACGGTCTCTTAAGGTGCGCGCGCTGTATCCGGCTCAAAGCTTATTTTGAGCCGGGAGTTTGTCGCCTTGGCGATTTTTTCCAAGGTACGGATAGTCGGGATATGCCCACCTTCAATCCGGGCAACAGCAGATTGCGTGGTGTGCATCCGCTCGGCCAATTCGCCTTGGGTCAAGCCTGCGCGAGATCGTGCTTCGATCAGTGTCGCTGCCAGTGCAAACTCGTCTTCAAGCGCATCGTAAGCTTCTTGATAGGCTTTATCCTGCATCCATTTGGTATGCAGAGTATTTATCTTAGTCATCTTGAACCTCCTTTGCTCGTGTCAGAGCGATTTCAATCTCACGGCGTGGTGTTTTTTCGGTCTTCTTGATAAACACTCGCACAATTACCACCCGTTGCTTTCTGGCCGTTACATACAGCGCCCGTGATATGCCATCACGGCCCTTCATCCGCATTTCCCATATCAAGCCTTCAATATGCTTAACATGAGGCTGATGAACATTTTCTAAGCCGGACATGGCGATCAGTTGGGCTATACGCACAAGACGCGCGCGCATATCAGCAGGAAGCGCCTCAATCTCATCATCCACGGTCTCATTAAGCGTTTCTACTGTCCACGTCATAAGTTTAAAATTATAGCAAAGATGCTATATTGTCAATGACATTATGGGAGTGTTGCGGAATGTTCATTTAGAGAATTAAGGCCTTTAGTTTAAGTAGTTACAGATTGCTAATCCGGTTTATTCTGGTTAGTCGTCTTATTTTATACCTTATATATAAGCCATCCCTTTTTCTATGATCGCTACAATCACAAAATGGATTGGTAGCCTTTCTTCTCCTTAATAACTCTTAACTTTTCACCGGCGGTTACCGCGTCCTCCTCAGATTCAAACCAGTCTTTCCTCACGGTTCCTGGTGAACCCGCCCTGCCCCATTCGCGTACTAAAGACCAATCATCAAGTAGACCAGGAACAACAAACATCTGATAAAACCGATGCATGTTTTTCTCGGCATCGTGCCGTACTAAATAAACGTGCTTCATGGCTTGCCTCAACTATCCACAACCAATCAGTTACAATCTAGCGCTGACCTTATGGTCTGCCCATATTCGTTTAACTTGGCTTTCGCTGCATCCGGCCAGCTCAGCCGTGCGTTTGATGGTATGACCAGCTCCACGCAGTGCAACGATTCTCTGATGGGTCGTTGTGTCAGCAACACGACCAGCATACTTGCCAGCGATTTTGGCCAGCTGAACACCTTGGCGTTGACGTTCTCTACGAGTCTCATAGTCATCACGCGTCATTTGCAAAGCAAGTTTAAGCAGTAACTCCTGCACAGCCTCCAGAACAATCTTGGCGACTCCGTCGGCTTCAGCAGCAACATCGGATAAATCTACCAGACCTGGCACAGCCAACTTAGCCCCCTTGGCTCGAATTGATGCGACCAGTTGTTCAGCTTCAACTAAAGGGAGTCGGCTGATACGGTCGATCTTTTCGGCGACAACTACTTCGCCCGGTTGCAGGTCGGCAATCATTCGCAGTAGCTCGGGACGATCCGCACGAGCACCCGATGCTTTTTCACGGTAGATGCCGGCAACGTAATAGCCTTCTGCCCGTGCGCTGTCGACGATTTCAGTTTGACGGGTAAGATCTTGTTCTTCGGTACTGACGCGGAGATAAATGCGGGCAACTTTCATTGGTGGGTAGCCAAAATGGGTATACTTAAGTTGCCTAACTATAAATCATATAGCCAATAATTAAAATCGCAATGTAATTTGGCCACCTTCTAATTGGCCATCTATTTTGGCTATTGTTGTCATTTTCAGAAGTCGATTGCACGAAATCTCAGAAGCCGACTTCACACACGAAGAAATCCCCTCAGGATTCGTCG
>JABFRC010000102.1 GCA_013141375.1 Methylococcaceae bacterium
AAGTCCGGTTTATAACCTGACTTTTATCATCGACATCACCCGCAGCATGAACGCCACCGATTATCAGCAGGATGAGCAGGCAGTGAGCCGCTTGGAAACGGTTAAACAAAACTTGCGCCAGCTTTTAAGCAAATTGCCTTGCCAGTCCAAAGTTGGTTTGGGTCTATTTACTGAAAGGCGCTCGACGTTATTATTCGAGCCGCTGGAAGTATGCTCGGCATTTGGTGAAATCGATAGCGCCATCAATGCTGTTGATTGGCGCATGGCCTGGGCGGCGGATAGCAGCATCAGCAAAGGCCTGTTTAGCACCCTGGAGATGCTGCAGAAAAATAATAGTGCGATTATTTTTATTACCGATGGACAGGAAGCTCCGCCCATCAACCCCAAATACCAGCCTGATTTTTCGACGGTTGTCGGTAAAGTAAAAGGCATGATTGTCGGTGCGGGCGGCTTGCAAGCGGTACCCATTCCCAAGTTCGACGCTAACGGCAAACAAACCGGTTTTTATACTGCTGACGATGTTCCTCACCGGACTTCATTCGGCGAGTCTAATCTTGATCCCGCTTCCATTGAAGGTTACAACGCCCGCAATGCGCCGTTTGGCAGCGCTGCGGCTTCCGGCACCGAACATTTGACGGCGTTGCAGGAAACTTATCTTCAACAATTAGCAGCCCAATCCGGGCTTGCTTATTCTCGGCTGATCGATACCGACAATCTCTATCAGGCCCTACAAAACGCCCAGCTTGCCAGAAGCCAGATTACCCAAGTCGACATTCGCTGGCGCATGGCTTCACTGGCATTGCTGCTGCTGGCGGCTGTTTATTTTCCTGTGTCCCTTTTTGTTAACCGTCGACAATTTTTGAGCCAATAACTGCTATGACCAAGTATCTACAATCCAATCATTATGTGTTTACTGCTTACATCGCTTTATCAGTCATCGGTGTGGGCATTAGTGCAAGTTCGCCGGGTGCCAGCCACTATTACTGGCTATTGTTAGTGCTGGTGTTCGGTGCGGGCGCGGTTGCCGGACAGTATTACCGGCTGGAAAACGATACTACCGCGCAAAAATCACAAGCCCTCACTACCGGCCTGCATTGGCTGGGTGGCTTGGTCGCGGCCATTATCGTCAATGCTTTCCTAAGTTCCGGGCGCATTTTTGTTGAAGAAACCGGACTGATTACACAGTTGGTATTGGCATTAACGGTCTATTCGGAGGGTTTTAAAACCGGCTGGCGCAATAGTGCCATGGGAGTCTTTCTGGCTTTGGCAGCCGTCAGCGAGGCTTATTTTGATAGCTATGTCTGGCAGTTGCTGGCATTGGCAACCGCGTTTGTGGCTTACAGTTTTTATAAACGCTCAGAGCCCTCTCCTAAGGGATGCCTGCATGGAAGCAGGTAGTAGGGCACCAACAGTAGGCGCTTTAGGCGACGCAGGAGCAGTTGCCGAGAGGGTTGGGTGAGGGGAAATTAAAAAATGTACAAATTTTGTTTTAAGGATTGATGTTATGAAATTGAAGTGCTTGCTATTAGGTTTACTGCTATCAGCCAACGGCCATACCGCCGAAAAAACCATCATTCGTCTCGGCATCCAGGCCGGTGGCACGGTAGAGTGGGAATTGCCGGTGTTGCAGGAAGCTTTAAAAGCCAAGCCTGCTGATTTTGAACTGGAAATCAAACATCTTGCCACTATTGAAGCCGGAAAATCCGCCTTGCAGTCGGGGGCGGTGGATGTGATTGTTTCCGACTGGATCTGGGTATCCGGGCAGAGGGAGAAGGGAGCGGACTTTACCTTTTATCCCTACGCAGATACCTCAGGTGCGCTGATCGTACCAAGTAATAGCGGCATTCATTCTTTATCCGATCTTAAAGGCAAACGCCTAGGAATTGCCGGTGGCGAACTGGATAAAAACTGGCTGTTGCTGCAAACCCTGGCGAACCAGCAGCAAGACATCGATTTAGATGCGAGCGTGGAAAAAGTATTTAACACACCGCCGCAAATCAACGATCAGCTCAAAAATGGCGGTATCGACGCCGCCCTAACTTTCTGGCATTTTGCCGCCCGACTTGAAGCCGAAGGTTATCGAACCATTACTGACGGGCGCAGTATTTTGCAGGATTTGGGGATTAAAGAAGCCGTCGCCAATCTGGGCTATGTATTCAAACAAGGCTGGGCGGATCAGCATACCCCGGCACTGCAGCAGTTTTTTGATACCAGCAAACAAGCCCGGCAAACCTTATGCAGCTCGGAAGATGCCTGGCACAAAATCAGGCCATTGACCGAAATTGAAGATGATCTAAGCCAAAAGCATCTGCGTCAAAGCTATTGCGCCGGCAATATCGAACACTGGGGCGAGGCTGAACAAAAAGCAGCGGAAAAGGTCTATGTGCTGCTGCATAAGCAAAGCAAACAAGCGTTGACCGGGAAGTCGGAAGAGTTGCAAAAAGGGACGTTTTGGAAGTTAAATAATTTGTAACTATTCAGCGTCTTTTCAAACACTTGCGGTTTACCCCCTCTCCCGCCGGAGAGGGTTTGATGTGCTTAACGTTTTTCGTCAGATTCTTCGCCGATTTCCCATTCTTCAATCGCCGTTTCGATGATTTTGCCGGTGGCCGCATCGACTTCAATTTTTGTTTCGACGCCCTTGTCGTTAACGATATCAAACTCATACGACGAAGCACCGTTTTCTTCGATTTCGTATTCGACTTCCTGGACAGTGCCAGGGAAGGCTTTTACAGCGATAGCCACGGCATCTTCTTCGGTCACTTTAACGTTCTTTTTAAACGCCTGGCTGTTGGGATTGGAGACTTCGGTTTCTCTTTCAGTGATTTTTCCAGACTCGGCATCGCAGATAAATTCCCATTCATTCTTGTTGTTATCAGCCACTTCCAACTCATAATTGCCTTTACCCGCGACACTGAGTTTTTCCAGCTTGAGTAACTCCCCCGCTTTTTCTTTTTTAACGGCCTGTATGCAGCTTTCCAGTGCCTGATCTGCGGCGAATGTGTTGGCAGAAGCCAGCCCAAGTCCCATTAATACGGCAATACTTACGATTGATGTTTTCATCTTGATCTCCTGTGGGTTGTAAAAAAGGAAAAATTCCCGTTATTTGGGAATTGTAGCCTTGTTTAGCTGAGCAGACCATGATTTTTTGCAAATTTTATGATTGAGTCTCGGGTCTCCAGACCCAGTTTGGCTTTGATTTGCGATTGACAATTGGACACGGTTTTACTGCTGACGTTCAGCTGATCGGCCATAGCCTGTAACGTGAAGCCTTCTGCCAGCATACAAAACACATCATATTCGCGGGAAGTTAACGCGTTAAACGGCGCTAATATTTTTTTGATTTGGCGCATTGCCAAACATTGGGCGATTTCCTGATTCAAATAAAAATGTCCGTCAACAACCCGCTCAAGCACTGCGATTAATTCATCAGCAGTTTGATCCAGCGCCAATAAACCGGAAATCCCCTGTTGTAAATATGTAATCGCATCTTGAGTTGAATTAGGCATGCACACCAGCAGTTTGCAATCTGGCGCAAACGACTGCGCCACTCGGATTTGCGAGATGATCCAATCAGCCCCTTTACGTCCATCAAATAACACACAGTCGATTTCATGGGTAGGAAAGGTTGCCGCGGCAAGTTCATTGATAACCATGAACGAAATCTTAGGAACGCTCGCTTGAGCCAGCTGATCAGCTACTGCTGACTGGCCTTCCCCGACAATGAGGAGGCTGATTGTATAGTTAGGATCAGGCACAGGTGATGGATGGAATTGAGTTCATAGCGAGTTACAAAAGGAATTATTCATGCGAGTTTGCTGTGCATTGTCCTTTAGAATCCGCCGCCTTTACAACCACTTAAGTTAGCAAAGGACGTCAGCGAACATGGCAATCAAAATCGATAACAAAAAAAACGGCACATATACCGGTACCGGTGACAGCGATACTTTTATCATCAATGGTGAGTTTAAAGACGGCGTGGTTGTTAGCATTGATGGAGGGACCAGTACAAAGAATTCTTTGGGTGAAGTGGGTACAGCTATCCCCGAAACACTTCCTGCAGCATTAACCGACACCAATGTTGAAGCCTCCTTACGCTATGTCACCGATGCTATTGTAAACGTGGTCTATACCGGCGCTTATGATGCTGCCAACCCGGATAACGTAACGATTTCAACAGTGGCAAGCCAGCTGGATGCACAACCCAATGCGACGGATGTGATCGAATTCAAAAAATCGGGTGATTTCTCGGAACTTGCATTTACCCGTATCGAAAAAATAAAACTGGCCAGTGGTGTCTCGGTCACTCTAAGCAATGAGCAACTGGATGATGCGGCTGGCTCCCTGGATTTGGGCGCGGTCAATCCGGGCCTGCATTTCTACGGTGTGGCGGGTGGCAAACAAGAAACCGTTAATGTGTTGGTTGAATACAGTGAAACGACATTCACTCCTTCATACGCTGGAGCGGCATCGGTAAAATATCTACTCGGTGATTTCCAGTTGGATGACGCTTCAGCGGGTTTCTTGTTTGAGAACGTAGCGCATAAAGATGATTTCGCAACCAATCTCAAGGATGTCAAAGTAACTGACTATGCCGTTATCGCATCGCGGGCGGATGGCTCGCATGATGCCGATTATGGTCAGGGCGGTAAAGGTGTTGATAATGCCACCTTGCGTATGGGCAACGATGAATATCATGGCGGCGATGGCAATGACTTGTTAGTTGGCCATCAAGGCGCGGACAAATTGTATGGTGACGCCGGCAATGATTACTTTTTGATCACCAGCTTCGGCGGTAAATTCGGTGCGGCAGGCAAGCAGGATGACGGCAACAAGGAATGGGTGGCAGGTGATTTAATTGACGGCGGCACCGGCATTGATACCTTGCGTATCACCGGTGGCGCGACCAAAGCCCAGACCGTAAAATTGACCGATACCAACTTTAAGAATATGGAAGTTGTTGAAGTCGGCGGACTGATTACCGCCGCAAATGTTGAAAACGTCTATTTGCAGTTGGCTAATGGCAACTATGCCTTGAATGCCGCCGGCAAAGTGAATGTCACGGCAAGCAGCACTGTTGGTACGCATAGCTTGCGTGTCGGTCAAACGGCGGATAACGTTAAAATTGATGCCGGCGCTATTCAGGCTAATGGGCTCAAATTTGTTGGTAACGACAACAAAAACACCTTCGTCGGCACCCAAAAAGACGACACATTTATCGGCAACGGTGGCGATGATAATTTGACAGGTGGTGCGGGTGCAGACGTTTTCGTGTTCGGTAAGGTCATCACCAAAACAGCAAGCGGTGACAAAGCACTTGTCGCACAAACCTATACCGATGTGGCAACGGCATTAACCGGTGTCGATACCATCAAAGACTTTGCCAGTGGCACGGATAAAATCCAATTAAATCGCGATCAATTTTCAGTATTTACAACAGCCGGTGCCATAAATGCCGCCAATCTGAAGCAGGGCGCCGGTGCGGTTGCTACCACTGAAACTGACTGGTTACTGTTCGACAGCACCAGTCATGTCTTATCTTATGATGCTGATGGCAACGGTGCAGGTGCAGCTGCCGCAATCGTAACATTGACTGGTGTTAACACATTGGCGCTTGCTGACATTGTGATTGCCTAAATGGTTTGCGCATCGGGTGATTTGTTAGCAGCACAAGTTGCCCGATGCGTATTTCAGAAAGCCAGATATGCTCGTAATTCATCCCGATTTAGCAACACAATCTGCTGAACCATCGCCTCGCGCTGATAGTCATCCTTACCGATCCGTATCGACAACAACAGATAAGACAGCAAAGCCGCCCGTACCGTGGTCGAGCATTTGCCATCTACCATGCCGAAATCCCGTTCCACCGCCTGCTTTTGCGAATCACTCAAACCCGGATGCGGGCCGATTTCAACCGTCAATTGCAATTCCCATAAGGTATCGACAGGGCTGGATTTTTCCGGCTTACCGACCACCGACGCCTGATGAATGCGCGCCAGCACAAAATCGCGAAACTCATTATGCGAATAACTAAATGCCCGCATATGCCAGCGCCAACCGTCAAACACCAGCGTATGCGGTAGCACCTTGTGAATCGCAGGCACCGGCGTCGACATCGATTGATAGCCGATTTCCAGCACCAGCCCGAAACGCGCGGCCTGCAGCACTGGTCGCAACACAGCCACATCAATGCGACGCGTCGGCGATGCCAATACTTCAACGGTTGGTAAATTGCTCATTAACGTCACCACCGGCGGCGCAGCCGATTGTGATGCCTGCAACACCTGCAAACATTCCTGCGGGCTGCCGGTAATCAGCAGCGGCGTAAATTGTTCGGTGATCAGATAGCGCTTAAGCGAGCGGTCATACCGCAAATTATCCGGCCGTAGCGACAGATACAACGCAATATCCTTAGTCGCCTGCACCCGGCTAATCGAAAAAGTGGAGGTTAAAAAACCGGTTACCAGTTCGCCAGTCCAGTAAACAGTTGCTTCCAGCAACGTTAAACGCTGCCTGACATCCCATTTAAAAAGAGGTTCAATAATCTCAGTCATAAATATATGAAAATAAAGTTTGCATGATAAATAACTGTTGATATAAAGTTTACACCAAGTGAAAAGCGTTACCGATACTTTTCA
>JABFRC010000090.1 GCA_013141375.1 Methylococcaceae bacterium
AATATTCCATCAGGGCCAGAGGCGATAAAGGCCTCATTCACAGGCCGGATATATGGGAGCAACTGCGCTCACTGACCTTTGTAATCAATATGAAAATGCTTGCAAAACGGAGGAGTCCATATATGGGCTGCATGCTTTTCGCAACCCAACATTCAACCAACGAAATTGCCAAAAATGTTTGGGTAGTTTTCGCCACCCAAACCTTCCCGCCTAATCCCACTGAGATTTTCGAACCGTAAAACTTCTTCCTTTGATCTTGCCATTTCTTAAGCAAGCCAGCGCACTATCCGCACTGTCACGTTTTATCGCCACATAAGCATGTTTATCGAACAAGTCGATTTTGCCGACTTCGCTACCGGCAATGCCGCCTTCACCCGTCAATGCACCCAAAATGTCGCCGGGGCGGACTTTGTCTTTACGACCGCCGTCGATCCAGAGCGTGACCATGGGCGGTTGAAATCGCTGTTCGTCAGTCATTTTAAAGGGCGCAACTTCGTCCCATTTGGCAGAATGGCCTTGATAGTCTTCGATGGCTTTAACTCTTGGCAATTCGGCTTCAATGCATAAACTTAAGGCTAAGCCTTTGTTACCGGCACGACCGGTCCGGCCGATGCGATGTACGTAGATTTCCGGGTCCCAGGGTAGCTCGAAATTGATCACGGCTTGCATGTCTTTGATGTCCAGGCCTCTTGCTGCAACATCGGTGGCGACGAGAATCGAGCAGCTTTTGTTGGAGAAGCGCACCAGCACTTGATCGCGATCTTTTTGTTCCAGATCGCCATGAATGGCTTGCACTGAAAACCCGGCTTGCGACAAGTGACTCGCCACATCCTGGCAATCGCGCTTGGTGTTGCAAAACACCACGGTGGATTCCGGACGGTGATAGGCCAGCAGATAACCCAAGGCATTTAGCCGTTTGGATTTTTCGGTTTGATAAAAAAGCTGTTCAATATCACTATCGTGATGGCTAGTCTCAATACTGACAGACACCGGTTTAAACTGAAATTTCTGACTCATTTCCCGTATTTGCTCGGCATAGGTCGCTGAAAACAGCAGAGTTTGCCGGTGCGTTGGCGCGTAGGAAATGACATCGGTAATCGCTTCTTCAAAGCCCATGTCGAGCATGCGGTCGGCTTCATCCAATACCAGCACTTTGAGATTACTCAACTTTAAACTGCGTTTACGCAGATGTTCTTGTAATCGGCCCGGCGTTCCCACTACCACATGCACGCCGTGCTCCAATGAGCCAAGCTGCGGACCGAACGGCACGCCGCCGCACAAGGCCAATACTTTAATGTTTTGGGTAAAGCGAGCTAAACGACGAATTTCCTTGCAGACCTGATCGGCAAGTTCGCGCGTAGGACAAACGACCATCGCTTGAACTCGAAAGCTGCTTAAATCCAGCCGAGATAACAGACCAATCCCGAACGCTGCCGTTTTGCCGCTGCCGGTCTTGGCTTGCGCAATCACATCCTTGCCCTCAAGAATGTGCGGCAGGCTTTCGGCCTGAATGGGTGTTAAGTGGGTGTAACCCAAAGATTCGATGTTTTCGAGCAGGGCGGGTTTTAACGGTAAGGATGAAAATTCTGGCGTATTCACAAAGACTCTTTTATATCAGTAAGATGCGGCAAAAGGCCGCATTTGGTTTGCCATGATAACAGAGTTCAACGACCGCCCTGCCCTATACCCAACAGATCATTCGAATAGTTAAATAAATCCATGTAATCCGCGTTTGGATTTTACCGCCAGCCAGTCTTTCAGCTGCTTTAACTCTTCAGTTTCTGCTAACTCATCCAGGCTTTGCTTGGTTCTTAACAAGCGAAATGCATCTGACAGCACTTTATAGCGATCGCCGGTAATGCCAGCGCGCCTTAAACCAACAGTGTTCAATTTGTAATGCCGGGCAGGACGGCCGCCGATGAGCATAAAGGGGATCACATCCATATTCAGCCCGGTAGTGCCCTGCACAATAGCGTATGAGCCAATTCTGCAAAACTGGTGAGCAACCACGTTGCCGCCCATAAATACGTTGTTGCCGACTTCAACAAAACCGCCTATCGCCACATTGTTGGCGAAGATGGTTTTATTGCCAACACTGCAATCATGAGCCACATGGCTGTTATTCATAAAGTAACAATCCGAACCGATGCGCGTTTCAGCATGTTCTTTGGAGGCACGGTGTGCGGTAAAGCCTTCCCTGAAAGCATTATTGTCGCCAATAATTAACCAAGAAACAGTTTCGGGTTTAAAACTGGTATCTTGCGGCAAACCGCCCAAGACCACATGGGGATGCAAAATATTGCCGTCACCCATTTTGACATGGCCATGCACGACGGCATGGGCGCCAATCTGGCAATTCGCGCCCAAAACGGCACCGGTTTCGATAACCGCAAAAGGTCCCACGGTAAGGTTGTCACCCAAAATGACGTCGGGCGCGATATAGGCGGTCGGGTGTATGTGTTGAGTCATCTTCGTTATCCTCTTGGATGATGTTTTGAATGTAATTCTTTTAAGCGTTCTTGCGCAATGTGGGTATAAATTTGTGTGGTCGATAAATCCGAGTGTCCAAGCAATAGCTGCACCACCCGCAAATCAGCGCCATGATTTAACAGATGCGTGGCAAAAGCGTGCCGCAAGGTATGCGGCGATAATTCCTTATTTATACCGGCCGTTTTAGCATGACGTTTGATAATGTGCCAAAACGCTTGCCGGGTCATGCCATCTGCCCGATTGGTCACGAACAGGTAATCGCATTGACGTTCGTGAAGCAGGGTTTTTCTGGATTGTTCCATATAACCTTCCAGCCAGCTCATTGCCTCTTCACCCACGGGCACCAGCCGCTCTTTATTGCCTTTACCGATAATTCTTACCACACCCTGCCGAAAACTGATGTGTTCGAATTTTAACGACACCAGTTCAGAAACCCGTAGACCTGTGGCGTAGAGCATTTCCAGCATGGTTTTGTCCCTGAAACCGAGCGCATTTGTAGTTTCCGGCGCATTCAACAGCAATTCGACATCCTGTTCTGAAAGCGAAATCGGCAATGGTCGACCTATGTGTGGTGACTCAATCAGCGCGGTTGGATCGACCGTGAGATTATTTTCCCTGAGGTAATAACCATAGAAACGCCGCAGACTAGAGAGTATGCGCGCTGTTGACCGGTTGCCAATACCGTCTTTATAGCGACTGGCGAGGAATCCGGACAAATCACCACCATCAACCTCCAACATGGATTTATCAGCCAACCATTTAGCAAAAATGCTCAAATCGCTGCGGTATGCCGACAGCGTATTATCGCTCAAGCCCTGTTCAGCCCAGGCAGCGTCGAGAAACTGATCAATCAACGAGCTTGCGTTCATGGGTTCAGGCTGGCTTCAAATTCCAGTAATTTGATTTTAATATCCATTAACTCGCCGTGGGTCTGCCCACAATAACCACCCATTCCAGACATTGAAACAACGCGGTGACAAGGGATAAATAATGGATAAGGATTGTCGCGACAAGCATTGCCGACGGCGCGTGCAGATGAACCTATTTTTTTTGCCAAAGCCGAATAGGTTACTGTTTTGCCTAATGGAATCTGACAAAGCTCGCTCCACACTCGGTTTCTGTATTCACTGCCTTGCTTTAACAGCTTAATGTGCATGGATTTACTGGTGTCTGTCCAGTATTGCGCCATTTGGCGTTGCAACTCGTTATCTAGATTGCCAATAGAGTTATCATCAGCAGCCCAATCTACATCGCAAATAACATCTTGCCGACTATGGACAACAAGATTTCCGGCGGGCGTTTGGATGTTAAAAACTTCTTCAACGCCTGAACAGCTATCTATCCACTGGTTTACGATTGGCATGACCTAGAAATCCTTACAACGATTTACATCTACTTGCCGTAATTCAAGACACAAAAAAGGCAGCTCAAAGGCTGCCTTTTTATTGCACATCAAGAAAAAATTAAAGTTTTTCTTTGATACGTGCTGCTTTACCAGTCAAGTCACGCAAGTAATACAACTTGGCGCGACGAACATCACCACGACGCTTAACTTGTATTTCGCTGATAATCGGGCTGTGTGTTTGGAAAACACGCTCAACGCCAGTACCGTGAGAAATCTTTCTAACGGTGAATGCAGAGTTCACTCCGCGATTACGCTTTGCAATCACGATGCCTTCGAAGGCCTGGATTCTTTCACGATCACCTTCTCTAACTTTAACCTGAACAACAACAGTGTCACCAGGACCAAAATCAGGAATTTGTTTAAGCTGTTCAGCTTCTATTTGTTCAATAATATTGCTCATCACACACCCTATTTAACTTCAACTTCGTTTTTAAATTGTCTAAGCAGAGATTCCTGTTCTGCACTCAACTGTTTTTTTATCAATAAATCTGGTCTTCGCTGCCATGTTCGGCCCAAAGACTGCTTCATTCGCCAACGGCTAATTTCAGCATGGTTTCCACTCATTAATACATCTGGAACAGAAATCCCTTCTAGTTGCTCTGGCCTTGTATAGTGAGGACAGTCAAGCAATCCATCAACATGAGAGTCTTGTTTGGCAGACTCTGCATCACCTAATACACCTGGAAGTAATCGCGTAACACCATCGATCACCACAAGTGCGGCCAGTTCGCCGCCACTAATTACATAATCTCCAAGTGACCACTCTTCATCGCAATCCAATTGAACGAAACGTTCATCAATGCCTTCATAACGCCCGGCAATCAATATCAATTGCGACAATTGGGAAGCTTCTGACAACAAGGACTGCGTAATCGGTCGTCCCTGTGGACTTAAATAAACTACTTTTGCAGTACCAAGACCATCCTGCTTTGCTCGAGTAACCGCCTCATGTAGAGGCTGATACTTCATTACCATGCCTGGGCCACCACCGTAAGGTCGGTCATCCACAGTTTTATGGATGTCGTGTGTGTAATCCCTAGGATTCCAAAGACTTAAGCCAACTATGCCTCGCTCGATTGCCTTACCTGTTACTCCATGATTGGCCGCTGAAGACACCAATTCAGGAAATAGGGTTACAACATCAAAACGCATACTGGGAACTAAAACTCTGGATCCCAATCAACAATCATTTTGCCGGCGCTAAGATCAATAGTTACTATTGTCTGGTCTAGCAAAAAAGGAATAGCTCTTTCTCTATCGCCTTTAATAAGAATAACGTCATTGGCCCCTGTTTCCATAAGGCCATCAATTATTCCCAGCTGAACACCACCAGTCGTTTCAACATTCAACCCAACCAGCTGAGACCAATAATACTCATCATCAGAAGGTTCCGGCAATTGCTCTGCCTTTATAAAAACTTCCCAGCCCATAAGGTTGGCGGCATGATCTCGATCTGCAATACCATCAAGCTGTGCAACTACTGTCTTTCCTTGGAGTTGTCCATCAACTACTGCAATTGACTTCTCTTCGCTGCCTTTTTTTAGCAACCAAGGAGAGTAACTAATAATATTGTCACGCGGCTCGGTAAAAGAGAAAACTTTTACCCAACCTTTTACACCAAAAACGCCAGATATTTTTCCAACGTTAATTAGTTCTTTCGAGGACAAAATTTAAGCAGCAGCCTTGATAGCATCTTTAATCAATTTGGCAACGCGTTCGGAAGGCTGCGCACCAGTTGATTTCCAATACTCAACACGAGCAGTATCTAAACGCAATCTTTCTTCATTACCACGAGCGACTGGGTTAAAAAAGCCAACTCTTTCAATATAACGCCCGTCGCGACCGCTTCTGCTGTCAGTGACAACGACATGATAAAAAGGGCGGTTTTTTGCACCGGTTCTAGTGAGACGAATGGTTACCATCTAATTTCCTCAAAAACATTTGGTCATTGTTAATCGGCGCATTGTACGCGATTTTATATATATGTGAAGTACAAATTGATATCTTCGAAGATATACAATCCATCAGCGCTTAGCGCCTCATTCCCCGCACATTGCTCTTTATTCCCCGCATCATGTTAGCCATGTTGCCGGCTTTGAATTTTTTCATCATTTTTTGCATCATCAAAAACTGCTTGAGTATGCGATTAACATCCTGCAATTCCTGACCACACCCTGTGGCAATACGTTTTTTTCTATTACCTTTTATTAAGTCCGGATAACGCCTTTCCTGCATAGTCATGGAATTAATTACCGCGACTTGGCGCGCCAGCATTTTGTCATTAACTTTGTCTTTCATTTCTTGAGGAATGGAATTAATACCAGGCAACTTATCCAGCAATGATCCCACACCCCCCATGTTTTGCATTTGCTGCAGCTGCTCGCGAAAATCTTCCAAATCAAAACTTTTCCCTTTTTGGATTTTTCTTGCCAGCTTTTCGGCTTTTTCTTTATCAACTTTTTGCTCAATCTCCTCGATCAAGCTTAATACATCACCCATTCCCAAAATTCTGGAGGCAATACGATCTGGGTGAAAAGGCTCCAGTGCATCCGTCTTCTCGCCAACGCCGATAAACTTGATCGGTTTACCCGTAATATGACGAATAGATAACGCAGCGCCGCCACGCGCATCACCATCAGCCTTGGTTAAGATTACACCGGTTAACGGCAAGGCATCATTAAAAGCCTTAGCAGTGACTGCAGCATCCTGTCCAGTCATACTATCAACGACAAAAAGCGTTTCAGTTGGCTTGATTGCCGCATGCAATGCTTTTATTTCTGCCATCATCTCGTCGTCCACATGCAGACGACCCGCAGTATCCACGATGATGACATCAAGAAATTTACGCTTGGCTGCATCAATAGCACCCAAGGCAATATCTACAGGATTCTGAGTTAGATCACTTGGGTAAAAATCCAAGGAAAGATCATTCGCCAACACTTCCAGCTGTTTAATAGCGGCTGGGCGATAAACATCAGCACTGACGACACCGACTTTTTTCTTTTGATTTGTTTGCAGCCAGCGTCCTAGCTTAGCCACGGTAGTTGTCTTACCGGCGCCCTGTAAACCCGCCAATAAAATGACGACCGGAGGATTCGCCCTGAGATTTAGGCCTTCATTCGCCTCACCCATGACGCTTATCAGCTCAGATTGAACGAGCTTAATCAGCGATTGCCCAGGCGACAAACTATCTTGAACTTCCTTCCCTAACGCACCTTCCCTGACTCGCTCGATAAAGTCGGTAACCACCGGCAAAGCGACATCAGCCTCAAGCAGGGCCAGCCGGACTTCGCGTAAAGTCTCCTTGACATTGCTCTCAGTCAGCCGCCCCTGACCTTTAATTTTTTTAAGCGTACTACTTAATCGATCGGTTAAATTATCAAACATATCTGCGTCTTTATTGAGCGTTAAGAAAATCCATTGCTAGCACAAATGCACTAGGACTATTGGGGCGCGTATATTAACATAGGCCTTTGATTCTTTGCACTCACAGCGACACATTCAACAAGTTCGCATTGCAAGTTAGACAACCTACAACAATCAAAGCCATGAACACCACCGCTATTGCTATTTTTTCCATCATTGCCTACCTAATAAGCACGACACTGATTGCCAAGAATATCTCGAAAAAAAACCCAAAACGCACGCCTATTTATTTAGCATGGCTAGCCGTAATCAGCCATTCCGCCTACATCGCACTTACTTTTAAAAACAACAACGGCTTCAATTTCAGCTTTACTAATACTTCATCACTTATTGCTCTGATTGTTGCCTTGATTTTACTGCTGGCAGCAAATAACAAGCCTGTTGAAAAACTAGGCATCGCTTTATTTCCAACAAGCGCACTAATGCTTGGCTTATCCATTTATTTTCCACAGCAAACACATCTTTTGCACGCCTATAGCTGGGAAATGAACACCCACATACTGACGTCAATCGTTGCCTTCAGCTTATTGAATATTGCCGCGCTTCAATCAGTACTACTTGCCATACAAGATCAACAACTTAAAAGCCATCCTCCCAAACGACTGATTCGATCGCTGCCATCCATCCAAACCATGGAGTCATTACTATTTCAGATGATGGCCGCAGGCGTTATATTTTTGACTATCTCTTTAGTCACCGGCTTTTTGTTTATTGATGACTTGTTTGCCCAGCATCTCGCACACAAAACCATTCTATCAATTATAGCGTGGATCATTTTTACAGGCTTATTACTGGGCAGAATGATTTACGGCTGGCGCGGAAAAATTGCCATCCGATGGACACTTATTGGCTTTGGCGCTTTATTGCTTGCTTATTTTGGCAGCAAACTGGTGCTGGAATTGATTTTAAAAAGAGGCTAAAGCCATTTCGAGCTTTAGCCTCAATTTCATTAAACGTACTCGTCTATCTTTCCCACCACTTTGGCGGACTCAATTAATCGAAGAGCCGCTTCACCGTTTGCTTTATCAACATCCTGACCTTTTTTAAGAACAGCCACATCGACCGCCTGAAGCGTTTCAGCCTGTTTAGCTGCTGAAACAATTAACCCTGAAACACTACCTACTGAACCTAACATAGACCCTCCTAAATTAATGGCCTTAAGACTATCGGCCACATCAACACAAACTTTAGCTCTCTACTCGATTTATGCGGCAAAAAACTGCCGCCAACCAACGCTTTAAACCCAACTAGCTGCGTCAAAAATCTGACCGCCCCATACAAAACAAAACTTACTCATTTAAAATCAACGATTTAAAACATAAGGCAAAGACTGGCATGGAAATAGCTTATTTAATATCGACACATTTAATATTTTTCGATTAGGAGACTTACAATGGCCAGCATGGTAATTAACACAAACTTGGCATCAATCAACAGCCAACGCATGCTTGATAGAACCAACAATGACTTAAAAACATCTATGGAAAGGCTATCTTCCGGATTACGAGTCAATAGCGCCAAGGATGATGCTGCTGGCTTAGCCATTGCCAATCGGATGGCCTCGCAAATTGGCGGGATGACGGTAGCGATTAGAAATGCCAATGACGGTATTTCCATGGCGCAAAATGCTGAATCGGCAATGGGCGTTCTCACCAATACGATGCAGCGCATGCGCGACTTAGCTGTACAATCAGCTAACGATGGCGGAGTAACTTCTTCCGATAGAGAAAAGCTGAATGAAGAATTCAAACAACTAAATAACGAACTAACACGAATAATTACAAGTACTGAATTTAATGGTAAAAAAATCATTAATGGCAGCTTGTCTGCGGGGGTTGTAATGCAAGTCGGCCCCAACATTGCATCTGACAACCGCATACCGATAAGCGTTGCAAACTTGGCCACCGTCATTACCAGCGTCACAATAGCAAGCATTGGGTCGGGCGCAACCGCGAGTGGAGCAAGAAACGCTATAGAAGCAATTGATAACGCTATAAAAGCTGTCGATACTTCTCGCGCAAAATTGGGCGCAATTCAAAACCGATTTATAACCACCATCACCAATTTACAATCTTCTATTGAAAATCAATCAGCTGCTAAATCAAGAATTACTGATGCTGATTTCGCAATGGAAACCGCCAATTTAAGCCGCAACCAGATATTGCAACAGGCTGGAACAGCAATGTTGGCACAAGCCAACCAATCAACTCAGTCGGTTTTGAAACTACTACAATAACAAACCATGACGACTAAACAGACTCTACCCATAGCAATCTGAACGCTGGGGTAGTTTGTTTTTTAAATTAAGATGAAATCACCATGAATACTGTCTATTTTGATCAACTATCACAAACAGGTGTATTAAAAACCAATATTTACGGCGATAAGTATTTATACAACCTCAATCGCAATAGTTTTGACAAAATCAGTGCAGGAGCAGTATTTGAGGCGGAATTCAAAAATGCTCTCTTCAAAGAAAACGCCCTTAATATAATTATTGGCACAGATTCAGGTCTATTGCCCAAGTATATAGATCAACAAGGCATACCCTCTGGCACACGCTTTATCTTTATTGAACCTGACCATGTTTTAGAACAACTCAAACAGAATCAATTACTTGAAAACTTACCACCGGAAATTGTTTGCACGACTCCCACGCAATGGGAGCAGCAGGCCAACATTTTCAAAATCAACGAATATTCATATATTAATGGCATCAAATCCTTCAATGCCATTTGTGCTCAACAAGCCATACTCGACGAATACGCTGAACTCAGTTGGCAACTAAGTGAATCTTTGCATATCTTGCACTTTCGCTACAACACATCGATTGGTTGCGAAACATTTATAGTTCGCCAACTAGAAAATATTACCGAAAATATATTGCCGGTTACCCTGCTAGCTAATGCTTTTGAAGGCAAAACAGTCCTTATTCTTGCCGGCGGACCTTCTCTGACTGAGGTATTTCCTTGGTTAATCGAGAACCGTCACAAATTAGTTGTATTTTCAGTTTCAAGAATTTCTCGGCAACTTATTGCCGCCAACATTGAACCGGATTTTGTATTTTCAGTAGATCCTCTTGAAATAAATATTGATGTCAGCAAAGAGATGTTTTTATTCAATGAAGAAACTGTCTTGATAAACGCCTATCACCTTCAACCCGTATTGCTAAATCAATGGCAGGGACGATCTCTGTATATGGGACCAAGATTACCTTGGCAATCTCCGCTTAACATCACCAACATGCATGGTACTGGTCCAACAGTCACCAACTCAGCACTATCCATTGCTCATTATTTTGGCTTTAGTAGGATTTTATTAGCCGGATTTGATCTTTGCTTTACTAAAGAAGGAATAACCCACGCACAAGGTAGCGATGAACAACTCGCCGGACCAAAATACGATACAGCTCCTGTACAAGTTGAAACATACAATGGCGAATTAAGACCTACTGGCGAAGGCTACTACGCCGCCTTATTGACCTTAGCAAAACAAGCAGAAATAATTGCCGCCGATCATTGTGAAATCATTAACCTTTCCCCGATTGCCGCCAAAGTCGAACATATCAAACACAAACTGCCTTTTGAAATCGAACTCGAAGCGCTAAATCCTGAAGCCATCTCAGGACCAAAGCAACGCATCCCTCATCATACAACGGCTACTTTGAATAAATATTATTCATCCGTATTGAATGAATTGGAAAAAGCTGAGTTTCAAACTCAAGCCATAGCAAAACTGGCCCAAAAAGCGCTTAACATAAATCAGCGCATGTACAGCCAAAATGGGATCATTGAAAACTACAAAGAAAAACGTGAGCTTGATGAAATTGAAAAACAACTAAAAAGAAAACATCGAAACCACAGCACACTCGTCAAAAAATTCGGCATACGGCAATTTATAAAAGTCACATCACCGCATGACGATGATGAATGGGATGCTAAAAAAGCGCAGAAATTAGGGGATGTTTATTATCAAGCCTATCTATCTGGCGCAACTGCCCTATCTAAGCATATTAAAGACGCCATTGTGCGCACCCAATCGAGGTGTGAAGAAATCGCCAACACTCCAGACTTTACAAAAATCCTAAGCCAATGGGGTCATGATAAAAGCTATGGGCGTGCCCCATTATGGTTAAAGAAGCACCCGGAAATTGCCATCGCGGAAAATACATCGCTGGCATTCATCCGCATGCAAAAACAATTTAGGGACTTGCTGGAAAATAAAAATACCGTATTTAAAGCTAAAGTCGCCCGCCACTCGAGCCTGCATTTATTAAAAAGCAAGATCAAATTGCTGTTTAAACACAAAAAAACAGATGAATTAAATAGCCTGAAGATGGGCTTTATCAATGATCAACAACATGACAATAAACAACCATATCTGCTAATAATTGATGCCTATCTTGCAGAGCTCAATAATGACAAAGAGATCGCACTGAATCATTACAACAATCTCATTAATCTGGAAGAGTCACCATTCCTTGAGGAAGCATTACTAAGGATTTCCGCAATCAGCCTTGAGCAGCAAGACCAAAACAATGCTTTATTGGCCATGGACTGCTTGGCTCAGTTATCACCGATCTATCTACCCTATAAAGCTGAGCTGGCGAGGATAGTGGGCGATTACCTATTAGCCATTGACAGTTATAACGCCTTTATTGAAGAGTTTCCTGAAGATACACTGAGCAAGTTAAAGCTGACAGCGCTATACATTGATATCAAAGTATATGATGCGGCTGAATTGATGCTGGATCACATTTTAGAAACCGCTCCAGAGCTGGAATCGGCCACCGCATTAAAAAACAAACTAGCGGTTATTAAACAAACAATAAATACGAAGGTGTTGTAAACGGATCAGTCTGACTGATAGGCCTGAACGGATTTTCTATCTTGAACAAAATTGGACAACTGTTTTTGCAGTTCATTTTTTTGACTTTGTACATCTACTAACATTGTTTGGTCACTTGCTTGCATTCTTACCATCAGGTTGATCATTGAAGCCCGCTCTGACTCAGATACTTCTTGTGCAAGCAAGGTTTCAAGATCCTTCTGCCGATCGACCAGATAATTATTTAACCTATCCCAATCCTTTTCTTCAATCGCCTCAGTGATAAGGTCAGCGTAACCCTCAATCTGAGTAAGTAAATGGGCAACTGAAGTCATAAAGCAATATCTACTGGTACATCTCTGGAATAGCATCCCAGGCTTGTTTGATTTCCCTCATTAAGGATTGAACTTCATCCAGTATCTCTACGCTATTATCAACACTGGCCTGAAACAAGCGAGTATTAATATACTCATACAAGCTCAATAAATTAGCGGCAATGTCTCCACCTTTTTCAGTATCTACGCCATCAATTAAACCACCAACAATTGCAACTGCCTTGGAAATTTGCGTGCTTTTTTCTTCGAAATCAGACCGGATGATTGCGCCTTTTGCCGCATTAACTCGCATCAAGAAACCATTCATCAACATCTGTATCAATTTATGCGGCGACGCTTCCTCTACTACTGATTCGGTATGAACTGCTGCATATTTGTTAGCACTGTTCCTATACGCTAAGGGGGTCATCTTAAGCCTCTCTTACTATTTGTTTAATTGTGCTATTTGCTGTGTCAAAAAGTTTCCAGTTGACTGGAATTTACCCACTGCCACATCCATCGCTATAAATTGCTTAAGCATCATTTGTTGCACCTTATCCAAACGTAACTGCACAGAATCTCGCTTGTCTGTAAGGGTTTTTAATTGCTTATTCAGTGACAATTGCCGGGTATCTAATGGGCCCCCAGTTTGTAAATATTGCATTAATTTTGAATTGAGCCGAGTCGCAACCCCATTAGTGGAGGAAAATACCTCACTGACTGAGGAGACATTTGTCGCTAATGCACTATCCAGTTTGGTCGCATCAAGCGTCATCACACCGTAGCGGTCGATATCAATACCAATTGTTTTTAGTGTATCAAACGTACTAGTTGCAGATGACACTGGCGCACTGGTTTGCTGGCGTAATTCATTCTTTATATTACGAAGTGTTGAATCACCAATTAACGCCCCACTGGTGTCCGTGGAATCAGCCCCAGCAAATTTGCCTAGCTTGTCAGTAGTAGTCTCAAGCGCATTATAAGCTGTCACAAAATCGGTAATCGTTTGCTTAATGGCGGCATTATCGAGTTTAACCCCGACATTGACATTGGTGCCTGGTGCTTCTGCTTGTAAATCAAGCGTTACGCCTTGCAACACATCAGAAATCTTATTTGTGCTCCTTGTAGCCGCTTGACCGTCAACCAGTAACTCAGCATTAACAGCTGCAGTCCCCGTATAATTAGCCGGAGTCGATGAATCAAGCTTACTTAATCCTGCATCCCCCGCTACAGCAACAGCAAACGCATTGGCTTCACCGGTGTCTCGAGCGGTCAATACCAACTTGGAAATGGTGCCGGTATTTGTAGAATTATTGACGTTGATGATACTGGCCGTCACACCATTGTTGTCAGCGGCCCCATTAATGGCATCGCGTATACCGGCTAAGGTGTTATTACCAGAATTAATGGTGACTGCAAACGGCGTTTTTGTACCGACTGAAAACGTCATGGTGCCGGTACCTACTACTGCTGCACCATTGGCAAATTCAGTGGTTGAAATTGAATTCTGCGCCATAGCCAACTGAGTCACTTGAATACTGTGATTGCCGGCAACCGAGCCAGGTGCTGCAGTCACTTTCACAATTGAATCATTGCCAGACGTTGCTTGATAGGTTTTAAACAAACCGCCGTCTTTCAATTTTTGGACGGCGGTTTGAAAAGTCGACAATGCGCTTTTTAGCGTGCCTAGGCCGCTCAATTGGGCCTTGGCCGTAGTTTCTTGTCGAGTAATAGCATCTTTCTCTGGCTTACCCTCGGCCGCAACCAACTGATTGACAATGCCATTAATATCCATGCCACTGCCAATACCTAACGAAGATGAAATTGCCATGACTGTCTCCTACCGCTTTAACTCAATTAAGCGCGATCCTGAAGCATGGCACCTTGATTACCTTCGAGATCCTGCATTCTTTTTATGAATGCCAGCATGTCTTCAGAGGGAATCTGCCTCACCACATCACCGCTTTTACTATCAACAATCTTAACGACCACTTTTTTTGTTGAATCATCCACCTGAAACTCCAGGTTACGATTCGTCGCCTGCATAATGGAATTTCCTTTTGCAGCCGCTGACCTTACCAATTCTAACGATGTTTCTTTAGCAGCCTGTTTCTGCTCATCTGCTTTAACTGTCGGCGACTGGGATTTAACAACCTCACCCGACGCCACCTGTGTTTGCCCACTCCCACCGCTTTCTTTTACAGCCGTTGTTGCTTGTTTAAATCTCAACACTGCAGCAGGAGCAAGCTTGGATACATTATTAATTTCACTGTTCATGACACCAACCTTCTTTTATCAACCGATGCAAAGGGAGACCTTTAGCCTCCCCGATCATTGCCATGGCAGCTTATCTAAGTAAAGTAAGAACAGATTGTCCTGACTGATTAGCTTGAGCCAACATTGCAGTACCCGCTTGTTGCAATATTTGTCCGCGACTTAAGTTAGCGGTTTCAGTTGCAAAATCTGTATCTGTGATCCGTGAACGGGCTGCAGATTGATTTTCAATTGAAGAATTCAAGTTAGAAATTGTAGTCGTAAAACGGTTTTGTATCGCACCTAATTTTGCTCTTGAAGTATCAATCGCTTTGATTGCCAGGTCAATTGCATCAATCGCAAGTCTAGCGCCTGTAGCTGTTGCACCAGATCCTATGCTTGCACCAGTCACACTGGCAATAGTGGTGGCCAAGTTGGCGATACTAATATTGATTCGGTTATCAGAAGCGGTATTAGCACCCACTTGTATTGCCAAACCGGCCGACAAACTGCCGTTTATAATCTTTTTACCGTTAAATTCTGAGCTGGTGATAATACGCGTCAACTCATCGTTTAATTGTTTAAACTCCTCCTGCATCTTGTTTCTATCGCCGCCTGACACAGAGCCATCATTCGCAGATTGCACACCCAAGTCACGCATACGTTGCAGGGTATTGGTTAATTCACCCATTGCCGATTCAGCGGTTTGGGCCAATGAAATTCCGTCACTCGCGTTTCTTACTGCAACCGTCATACCACGTATTTGTGATGTCATCCGGTTAGAAATCGCCAGACCTGCTGCATCATCTTTCGCAGAGTTAACACGTAACCCAGAAGACAGCCTTTCCATAGAAGTAGTAAGCGTACTGGTAGTTTCTTGCAGCTTACGTTGGCTGTTGATTGATGCAATATTTGTGTTAATTACCATGGCCATGATCTTATCCTCATTAAATATCCAAAATATACAGTTTGTTAAATAACTGCCCTTTTAAACTCACTATAGTTATCGGCGTATTTATTAAATCCTTTAATTATTTTTAGAGGTATTTTGTAACTTAATGACTAAAAAATCAGATGTTCGAATGGGTTCCTGAAAATGCCGAGGCCACGATTGCATGGTTTGAGCGTAGCAATGGAATACCTGCCAAAACTGGATATACCACACCTGTTTCCGGTGAGTAATAAGCTGCTGAATTTGCAAGCAATCGTGAATGTGTCAATGGACAGCGCCATTGTAAATCTATATCCCCAAGCGACTTCGTAATCGATTTCTCGATCAATACCACCCCGCTTGGATTTAATGGGTTGCCACAATACTCCAGCAAGCGATATTTACTCACAGACGTCCCCAGCTTTTCTGCCGTTTCCTTCAAGCCACGCACATAGCCGTGTGACTGCATTCTGGCTTGAGCATCGGCACTTGCCAACTCGTATAAAGGCTCAATCAATACCACCGCATAGCGCGCAACACGCAGCAATTCCTTAATTGCGGCCTCTTCCCGACCACCATTGGGCTCAAGTGAATGAGAGGTATAGACCACATCGACACTGGCATCTGCCAATGGAATCTCGAATAAATCCCCGACAAACAACTCTGCCGCCACTGATTTTTCTTCCAGCCACTTTATTCCGTGCGCACAGCGAGACCAGCTAATATCAAAGCCTAACGCATGCTTGGGCTTATGGCTTAAATAACTTACCACCCCGGCAAGCGTGGTCGCTTCACCGCAGCCAACCTCAAGAATCGAACTTTGCCTAGACACAAAAGGATTTAACAAAGCCGCCAACTGACTGCACCATCGCGCATTTGCTTCTGGATTCGCCCTGGCGCCGGCTATATAAGTTCCCGCCTGCAAATCGTAAGCAATCAACGTTGCTTCAGGGGTATTACCAAGCGAGTGGGTTGTCTGCCTGGCATACTCCATTGCATTTTCACCACGAGCATAAGCAGCTCGCATACCCTGCATCAAACTGCCCAGCTCAGTCATATTGTTTTGTAAAAGATTTTTATCCTCGTTATTCATTATTGTTCTCACATTTAGATTACCCAACCGGCTAAAAAACAAAACCCCCGGTCAGACTAGCCAACCAGGGGTTCGGTTTCAATCTTTTGATGATGGCGGATTGTTATTGCAAATCCGCCTTACAGCATTACACCACCAAAGTTAATACACCTGCAGCCAATGTAGCAGCACCAGCTGGGGCGAAGCCTGTTAACACAATCGCTTCAAATGAGGTTCCTGACGTTGCATCCGCATCATAGACAACAATGCTATCTAACCCAGCGGGCGCTTCAGTGAAAACACCTGAAGCATAGCTTCCTATAATTTGGTAAATCTGATTATCAGCAAAGGCAACTGGTATTGTCGCACTCGGCGCGACAATACCTTGAGTTGTTAACAATGATGTGCTGATCGCGGATAAACCTACATGATCACCTGCATGCAGCCCAGTAATAACATCAGTAGTCAAAGCAGAAAGATTCAAAGTTCCACCCAGTGCAAGCTTAGTCACCGTTAAGGCAGTTGTATCACCTTTATCCAATATCAGTGTTGATGGACCTGCCACCAATGTGTTCAACAAGGTAATACTATCGCCACCCTTACCTGCAGTAATGCTAACAGTACCAGCCTTAACCGCTGCTCCAGATGCGGCAGAATTACCATCAAAAGTAATAGTATCGTTCAATGCGCCAGCTTTAATTACGTTAGTGGTTGCAGTACCTCTGACATTAATATTAAACGCGGTATCTGTATCTTGGCTGCCATCAAATGTAATCGCTGCCGTATTGATCTGATTTGCAGTAAAAGCCAACGAACCTGTTACTGAACCATCTGCCAAGATAATAGACGCAGCAGCAGTTTGAGCGCCTGATAGCGTAATCGCTTCAAAGCCTGAAAAGCTGGCTCCAGTCGTTGTAATAGCCCCAGGAGTACCTACAACAGCAGCCGTACCCGCCGTACCCGTTAATGTCAGAGTATCGTTACCTAAACCACCTTGTAAGACATCATTAGTATTCCATTGATTGATCAAAACAGACACTGTGTCATTGCCTTCTCCGGCATTAACCCTATCGTCACCAGAGGAAGGAGTTGCTAGTGCATTAACGGTTGTAATGTCGATAATGTCATTGCCCGCACCGGAATTGATCACATCATTACCAGAGCTGCCCGTCAGTATGTCATTGCCAGCAAAAGTGGTGATGGTGTTTGTGCCAGTGTTGAGATGCATGTCGACAACGGTATTATTTTGGTTACCTATTACCGAAGTTGCACCAGTACCAGCTGCAGCAGTTACCGATATTTTTGCCGACCCGGTAACACCGGTTGCATCCAAAGATTTGAAAGTCGCCGCCGCTAATGTCACATCTCGAGTACTGGTGACAGTTAACGCCGCACCTGTTGCAGTCGTCGTTGCGATAGATAGTGGATTATTGGTGGAGTTGATTAAGTTGACGGTTTCAAAATCTGTGGTTAGTAACTTGGCATTGGCGACTGTTTCAGTCAGATTCAATACATCAGTACCAGTATTAGCACCACCGGCAGCTTTAAAACCACCCGTATCAATTACGTTTTTAGCCAAGGTTAAGTTAGTAATACCTGCTTTAAATGTTAAGTCACCGGTTAAAGCTGCTGTGGATGAAATTGTAAAATCATCCGCCGTAATACCCGATAAATCAGCCGCTGCACCCACTGTGGTCAAATCCACATGCAATTTGGCACCATTGGTTAAACCAGTGTTGGTAATGGTTGCAATGTTCGCAACAGCCAAATCCGCCGCTGCTGCCTTTAAAGTAACATCGCCGGTACCGCTAACAGCTATGGTACCTGCAGCATTGGCTATTAACCCAGTACCTAGCGTTACCGTACTTGCGGTATTGCTGACCAGATTAATACCCAGCAAGGCATTAGTACCTTTAGCCAATATCAGTGGTGTGCCTGATAGATTGATGGTTGCCATATCTATATCGGCTGTTTTATCGCTTAAGGTGATTGTGGTCGCTTTGTTTTGTACGATCACTGGTGTAGTAGCACCAGTACCTTCCACATTATTTAAGGTCAGGGCAGTAATGTTATCTCCCGCCTTAAAGGTGGCAATATTTGCCCCTTTTACGCCCGCAATAGTAGCGCTTGTGCCGTTAACCGAATCAACCTGCAAGGTTTTAGCGTGAAGAATAGTTGTTGTAGTGAGCGTATGACCACCGTCCCTATCAGTGATATTGATGGTTTCAACACTATCAATTTGAGGTGTGAGATCACCTGATATCAAGGCATTTAACACGTCTTCGTCAGTGATAGATGGGTCAACAATAGCATCGCCAGCGTTCAAAGTATCCAATACACTGCCATCAATAATATTGTTATCACCTGTCAAGAATAAAGTAGGTCCGCCTACCGCCAGGGTGTCGTTACCCGTTGTCAACAACACGCCTGTACTACCCAATGTCCACACCCCTTTTGCCCAACCTTTGGTACTGTCTTTGGCGTAACCGACAGCAACAACAGCTTCAAAAGCAGTGGAGGCAGTAGGGTCCGCATCATAGATGAACAAGCTATCCAGATTGGTTAAGCCACCACCCGCTGTAAAGGCGCCAGTTGCAGGGCTGTAGGTACCTTTCACCTGGTAAACGGTGTTGTTAGCCAACGCGGCCGGCATTGCCGTAAAAACGTTATTGGTCGCTTCCGTCGCCACGTTATACAGGGTAGCGCCAACGATAGTGCTTAGGTCCAGAATATCGCCATCCTGCAAACCACTGATCACATCCATGGCGGCCACCGACATACCGTTACTGGGTGAAGTAACCGTGCCGCTATCGCCTTTAACCAGGGCAATTTGCGAACCCGCCACAGTGTTAATTAAGTTAATGGCGTCCGCACCTTTACCACCGGTAATGGCAGCTGTACCTCCAGTGATAATCGTTGTACCTGATTTAGAACCATCAAAGGTAATGCTGTCGTTTAAAAAGCCCGTTTTAATCACGTTTGTGGCCAAACTTGCAGAGCTCTTTGTGTTGACAGTAAATAAAGCATTGGTATCCAAATGCGCATCAAAGCTGATACCCACGGTGTTCGCACTTTTAGCTTCGAAAGCAAAAGCTCCAGTGACCGATGCATCAGCTAGCTTTACACTTAGAGCTGTTGTACCAATTGCATCACTAACACTGATTTTTTCAAAGCCGAGGAACCTGCTAGAAAATGCTGTCAGGTCTGTTGCGCCGCCTGTCGTACCAGTTAACACCAAAGTATCGGTACCTGCGCCGCCTTGCAAATTATCGGCAGATGTCCATTTTCCAGCGGCAGACACGGCGACGGTATCGTTACCGCCACCAGCCAGTACGATGTCACCTACAGTAGCATGACCGCCGATACTGATCGTGTCATCTTTATCACCGGTAGTGATGGTGCTGGCACTAAGCGTTTGGCTCATATCAATGATTGCCGCATTACTGTTGCTATTGATGGTCGTAGCATTCGCCAAGACACTGTGACCTGTGACAGTAAAAATACCTGTAATACCTTTTGCATCAATCGATTTAAAGCTGGCATCACCCAAGGTCACGTTTTGATTGCTGGTGATTTTTACCGCACCAGTCGCGCCAAAATTACTGACCACTGTATTCAAGGCTGCGCCAGTGCTGTTGGTGAGATTGACGGTTTCATAGCCATCAGTCACCACGTTGGTATTGGCTACTTTGACATCCAGATTTAATACGTCAGCACCACCACCGGCAGTAAATCCACCGACGCCATCCCCCACATTGCTGTTTAAAGTCAGGTTGGTTACACCGCTTTTAAAGGTGAGTGACGTTGCTCCCAGTGTTGCTGATGAGGAGATGACAAAATCATCGGCCGTGGTAATACCGCTCAAATCAACCGTTGTTCCCACTTTAGTCAAATCCACATGAAATTTTGCTGATCCGGACAATGTGTCACTAATGGTTGCAATTTTGCCCACGGCAAGATCGACTGCTTCCGCTTTTAAGGTGACATCCCCCGTGCCTTTGATAGCCAGTGTTGAAGCGGTCGCCAACACGCCAGCCCCCAGCGTTACCACGCTAGGCGTAGCAGTACTGACCAATGTTAGTCCTTTAAGATCATATGTTGGCACTGATACTAATGATAACGCGGTCCCAGAAAGATTGATCGTCGCAGTATCAGTAGAGCCAGCAGTATCAGTCTTAGCTCCCAAAGTTATTGTCGTGGCTTTATTTTGAATAATGGTTGGGTTATTGCTAATACCGGTTACCGTAAAGTCGGTCAGGTTATTGCCCGCTTTTACACTGGTGATGGTCGTACCGTTAACCGCTGTAATAGTGACGCTGTTGCCGGATGTGGAGTCTAGTGTAATCAACTTAGCTTTGGTTATGTTGGTGGCATCAATGGTATGACCGCCAAACTTGTCAGTGAGGTTGATATTTTCGATGTTGGTAATTCGTGGTGTTAAATTGCCGCTTACCAAGGCGTTTAAGGTGTCATTATCGGTAGTGTAGTTATCAACCACTCTATCTATTCCCGCGCCATAACTTACCCCCGTCAAAGCCGCTGTGGCATTAGCGGTTAACGTCAGAGCAGTGGCACTGTCAACAGAAAGCACGGTACCTAAGAACACACCCGCCGCAGAATAGAGCGAATCGCCAGCCGTTAAGCCATCCGTAACAAAGTTTGTACCCGTTACTGATGCTGAGCTTGTGAGCGTAGTAATGGTGCCAGTCACCACTCTAACGCCTTGAAGCGTATCTAAACTGCTGCCATCAACAGTATCGTTACCCAAGGTGAGCGTGGGGGTGTCACTGGCTGTAGTCAGCACCACTGTTGTGCCCGCCGTGCCGCCACCTGCGCCGGTATCTGTTGTAAATAACAGATTGCCGTTGCTGTCGATAGTAGGCACCTTGCCGCCAGCGGTTTGATCGCCAGCAATTTTAATCAGCACATCGCCACTGGTTAAGGGTTTAGCGGCAACGCCCGCTTTACCGGGGATGCCTTTGGTCACCGCAGGCTTTGCCGGCACAGCGGGTACATAATTATCATCTCCGACAGTACCTGAAGCTGATATCGTTCCAACAGCCGCTGAAACAGGCGTCCACGCTTTACCTGCTTGTGCTGAAGTGCCTGCTTTACCATCGGAGATAAAAACATAAGTATCAGTACCATTCACCCAATAGGCGATTTCACCGGCTTTAGGACCATCAGCGCCCACATTAACAGCCGCCTTGGCTGGTATCATCGGGGATTTAAGTGTTGATATAATTTTAGGTGTCGCCGGTGTTTCTTTAGCATCTAACGACGCAGCAACCGCGAGCACTTGATCGTATACAGTAGTAATTGCTCCAGCAAACGATGCTAAACCAACACTACTAATAGTTGCCCCTCCAGGAACTGCAGGAGCAATTATTGCAGTAACATCAGTTCCAACTTTCGTTTCACCAATTTTGACAGCTGCCCCGGCAGCTACAGCCGCAGTTGGAACGGTTATCGCCGTTTCAAATGCTAACGCCGTGGTGTAATCAATAATGTCGTTGTTACTGGGGGCAAAATCCCAAGCGGTGATGGTGTCAGGTGTCAGTGTCGCTGTATCAGTGGCTTTGCTTAGGTCACCCGTGCCACCTGAAGCAAACACAAAGGTATCAGAACCAGCGCCGCCGGTCAGGGTGTCAGCACCTTTGCCTCCGGCAATGCGGTTAATCCCGTCATTACCGATTAAGGTGATGTTCGTAGTGAATTTGGATGCATCAATATTGAGGTTTAGGGTGCCGCTAGCAAGCCCATTTGTAGCGATGTTGCTGTAATCCCCATTACCAGTAACTGCATCACTCCAAATAACCACTTTTTCAACGTTTTTGACCTTGCCGCTATCCAACACCAAAGTGTTGTAAGTGGGTGAGGATGAGTTAAGGGTTTCGTTGAAGATAATGGTGTCAAAACCCGCATCATCTCCATTAGTTAGTGCATTTCCACCTTTTTTTATAAAGTCAGCTCCACCATCGATATTTGTAGTGGTCGCCTCTATTGCATGTTTAAACACGAAAGTATCGCCAAAACCACCTACCGTATCAGCAGTACGCTTGCCGCCATCCAATTTATCGGCACCACCGCCCCCGATAAAAACATCAGAGACGTCTTCTCGTCCAACAAAGGTATTGGCTGCTCTATTGCCAACGACAGTTAATGCGCCTGAATAACCGGTAAAATCAACACCGGCCGTAGAAGCGCCGCCAATCACAACACTTTCAATGCCGTTTAACGTGACACCCGCTAGTTTATAAGTGCCCGCGCCTAATAATTTAAGGGTGTCATTACCCGCTCCACCGGTGATTGAGGTGCCCGAGACCAGATCATTTCCCTGATTAAAAATAAACACATCATCACCGTCACCGCCGCTTAAGGTGTCTTTACCGCCACCGCCGGTGATTTTGTCGTTACCTGCGCCACCCGTGATTACGTTGGCACCGGCGTTGCCGTTTAATATTAAATCGCTGGTAATCGCTGAGGCGTTAATGCCCGCTGCCACGGTGCTTTTAACAGAAACCACTGAGTTTTTAAGCTCGCCCAAGGCGATGGTTTCTACATTCGTCAGTTTTGTTTTGGCGTTGTCATCGAGAATAAAAACACCCGTGCCGGAATACAGCAAGGTGTCTTTGCCATCGCCACCGTCGACGGTGTCTTCCAGCACACTATTGCTGAAAACAAAAATATCGTCACCAGCACCGCCTGATAAATTATCCGCACCATTGCCGCCATCGATTACGTCATTTCCGGCATAACCTAATATGGTATCGGCTGCACTGCCGCCTAATAAAACGTTAGCGCCATCGTTACCTTTTAATGTGATTGGTCCGGTAAGCTGCGAGCCATCGACGTTAATGGCACTGGTGCCAATGTATGAGCTACTTTCAGGATCGGTAGAAGACAGCTCGTCCGAGCTTTCTGATACTTCAACAAATTCAACGTGCGATAAGCCTTTGGGCAGTAAATATTTACCACTGACTAATGCACCAATCCGAAGAGTGTCGGTGCCATCACCGCCATCAATAGTGTCGGTGGCTGATAAGGCGCTCGCGTTATTAACCAAGATAAGATCATCACCAGATGAACCGGTAATGTCTTGTTTCGTTTCTTTGTAAAACACTTCTTGAATGGCCATGATGCAATCTCCAGATATTAAATTGTCTGTGAAACACACAGAATATTTTGCTGCTTTTTGTATGTTCGTTTGTAAAACTCAGGGTTGTTATCGACCTGCCCGGCGATAACTTTAGATGAGTTTAGACGTTTTTTGAGGGATTATTAGGGATAAGCTCTGTGTAAACTTGCTCACAGTTTTTTGGAGGTGATTTCGCTGTATGTTGCAAACAATCGGGGTTTTGAGCGCCAAAAACTTGGCGCATAGGATTTTTTTGAAATACAGCGTTTAATTTTTTAAAGCACTTTGCTTTTAGGTTGAATCCGATACGCCAAATAACGTAGCAAAGTACGCCAAAGCGCTCGACATATTTTGTAATTTCCTTCAAGCACTTGACCAAATCTTGATTGCCCTGTTCGCTCTCGCGTAACAAACTTCAGTTGACTAATGCGGTATCCATTAAGTGCTGCAAACATCATCAATTCGGTACCTATTGATCCGTATGAATCAAAATGCCCAAGTGCAGTGTAAATCTCGGTTCGATAAGCTTTCATGCCGCAAAGCGGGTCTTTGATACCAAAACAAAGCATGGTGAATCCTGCAAACAAATGCTCTGCGAATCGCTGGCGTTTGTGGCGCACACCGATAACAATATCGGCACCGGCATCAATTTGATCAATAAAGTCTTGCAGTAAACTGGGCGTATGCTGGCCATCGCCATCTACGGTAATGATTAACTCGCTACCAAGTTCTAGTGCTTTATTAAATCCAGTATTTAAGGCTTCATCATAACCTCGGTTGTGCTCGTGCGAAACCACCACAGCACCCGCTGACTTGGCCAATTTTGCGGTATCGTCGCGGGACCCGTCATCAACTACAATTGGCACGCCATAAAGATTTACTGCTTCAACGACTTGGCAAATGGTTGCAGATTCATTCAATGCGGGGATAACGATGGCTATTCGATGTCTTTCCATCGTAAATACTCTCCTGATTCAATTGTGCGTTTAATGCTTTTACCCATCAGCTTATCCAGAAAATAAGGCGGAATGCCATCATGCGGACATGGGCGCAACACGGTAAGGTGTTCTTTGGTTAAAACCGTATTAATCTCAAGTTGGCTTTGCGCGCAAATGGCTCGACGCTGAAGAACGACGGTTTCCTGCTCATTGGGCTCTACTTGTTTAACCCCTGTACCCAGTGCATTTTCCAACTCTCGAGTTCGTTCCACCATTTCCCGCCAACAACCAGGATTCATAGAAAAGGCGTGATCAGGTCCAGATCGCGTCGTGTTATCTGTAAAATGCTTTTCAATCATTCGAGCACCCAAGGCCACAGCACCCAGGACAGTTGCATGACCCGGTGTGTGATCACTTAATCCAAGCACCAGATCTCTATACATAGCTTGATAGCTGCGCAATACGTTTAAATGAATGTATTTGAAGTTTTCTAGGCTGGCCGTGTAGTTGGTGTTGCATTGCATCAAGCATAATTTTGGGTTGATTGCTAATGCAGCAGATACGGCACGCTGAACATCATCCAGCGTGGATGCCCCTGTTGCTAAAATATAAGGTTTTTGTTTAGCGGCAATATATTCAATCATTTCTATCCAAGTAATATCACCTGAGCCAATTTTGTAAGCGGGCACATAGGGATCAATATGCTCAACCAAATCAATTGCATAAGGACTGGTAAAAAAAGCAATTCCGGCGTTATCGCATGCCTCTTTTAATTCAGATGTCCAATCAAGACTGACACTGGCATCCTGATAAACGTCATACACTGACTTATTCCATGAAGATTGGTGTGACTGCTTGCCGTTTAAATGCTTAAAGCCGTGATCGCTAACAATCGTTGCCGCATTGAAGTGCTGAAATTTAGCAGCGTCTGCACCCGCTTCAGCCGCCTTATAGATAAGATCTTTGGCCCGTGTAAGATCACCGTCATGATTAGCAGCTATATCTGCGATAAAGTAGGTGGGGGTATCAAGACTGATTTTTTTGCCCTGAATCTCTAATATTGAATCCGGTGAATTCATAAATATTCCTTTGATACTCGGTTAATTTCATCACGCAATATCGGTAATTTGACACCAAGGGTCTGTTCAAACTTGCTGCAATCCATTCTCATGTCTTTGGGTCGATAGGCTTTTAGATTTATCGCTTGATCTACTGAAGCACGGCTAACTTCATGGGTTGATAGTCCTAAACTCTCTGCAAAGTAGTAAGCAAAATCAGCCTTGCTCATACCCTGACATGATCCCAAGTTGAACACGCCGTTGGGTTTATTCTTAACGACTAAAGCTATCAACTCGGAAAGGCTTTGCATGGATAGTGGGGTGAAAAATACATCATCAAATACTTGAATCGCTTGCCCACTCAAGAAGGCCTGAAATAGCCAATCACTAAGACTTACTCTTTGGGCACAATGACTAAGACCAAAAAAGTTTGTTCTTAGAATAGTACCCGGCACAACCGCTGCAGCCAGTTCCCCAGCATATTTTGAAAATGCGTAATAGTTCGTCAACGTCACTTGCTCTTCAGTATGAGAGCTAGCACCGTCATATACTTGGTCGGTAGAAATGTGAATCAGATGACAAGGTTTTGATTGCTGCCTTATCCAAGCGGCAATATTTTCTACCGTTCTGACATTAACTAGGTAAGCTTGATTGGGATGGTTTTCACACTGGTCGACATTTGTCAGGCCAACTAGATTGATGATCACTGATGGGCAGATTTTATTTAACAACTCTAAAGTTGCGCCAAACTCGGTCAAATCTGCAGTGTACCGAGATGTTTTTGTGTGGCCATGTACTTCAACCTCGTAGCCATTACCCTTAAGAACAGGCGCCAGCGATGCACCAAGTAAGCCTGTACAACCTAGTATCAATATTTTTTCTGGCGTTATTAGGCTCATTGCTTATTTCTGACTATTTAGGCAATTGAACCTAATAAATTCGCTTTAAAAACTCTTTCGGCGCGAATCCAATCATCTTCATTATCAATATCCACGACACGCCAGTTAGGAATAATCATACCCAAGCCATCCGTGTGCATCCTTTTATGTTCTAACCAGGCCGACGCTTTACCCCAATAAAACTGCCCAGCATCGTGATAAGATTTTTCTAAGTCCTGAGTACGCGTCAACTCAAACTCAGGATTAAATAGTTGCATTTTGCCATTTTGAAGTTGACGCATTGCTCTCTGTATCGGATGAGCATATTCAGTCACAGGATAGACAAAATCTGCATCCCGACTCTTCATCAATTCAAGGGCTTGCTGTAAATCCTCAATTTGTATAAATGGAGAACAAGGATATACGCAGCACACATAATCAAAACTCCAGCCAAGCGCGATACAAGAGCTAACTGCATGAGCTATAACAGGCACAGTAGCCGTCTGATCATCGGCCAAGTTGTCTGGTCGTATAAAAGGTGTTTGCGCACCCCAATGCCTAGCGATTTCAGCAATTTCTTCACTATCGCTAGACACGACTATCTCATCAAACAATCCAGATTCTTTTGCTGCACTGATAGCCCAGGCAATCATAGGTTTACCGCAAAAATCATTAATATTTTTACGAGGTATACGTTTACTACCAGCTCTCGCGGGAATAACGGCAATATTAGCCATGGTAATTATTTATTTCTCTCACAGCTGAGCTTGAACCAATGCACGCAAATCATCCACAGTCAAAAACTGCTCATTGCTGCCGCTGTTATAACAAAAACCGGGAGTGACTGTTTGTGCGCCCGTTTTGGCACAATAGTCCTCCAAGGAATAATGCCCGCCTGCCGGCAAAATTGCGTAATACTTACCCAAATCGACGGTATTGACACTGTCGCTGGCGGTAATCATCTCTTCGTGAATTTTCTCGCCGGGTCGCAGGCCGATTATGTCTTGTCTGCAATCCGGGTCGATCGCCAAGGCGACGTCGGTAATGTGATAAGAAGGAATTTTAGGCACCAGCACTTCGCCTCCCCAAGCATGTTCGAGCGCCCATATCACCATATCAACGCCTTCTTGCAAGCTGATATTGAAGCGTGTCATGGTGGGATCGGTAATTGGCAACACACCGGTTTTGCGTTTTTCGAGGAAAAACGGGATTACCGAACCTCGACTACCCATGACATTGCCGTAACGCACTACGCTGAATCTAATATCGCGCGGGCCTTTGATGTTATTGGCGGCAACGAACAATTTATCCGAACACAATTTAGTCGCGCCATATAAATTGATCGGTGCAGCCGCCTTGTCCGTGGATAATGCCACTACACGCTTGACGTTTGTATCCAAACAGGCCTCAATAAGGTTTTGAGCCCCCAATACATTGGTTTTGATGCATTCGAATGGATTGTACTCAGCGGCTGGAACTTGTTTGAGGGCTGCTGCATGCACCACGATATCGACGCCTTCCAATGCTCTTTTCAAACGATCACTATCGCGAATATCACCAATAAAATAGCGCATGCAAGGCGCGTTATACTGTTGCTGCATTTCAAACTGTTTCAGCTCATCCCGAGAATAAATAACCAACTTTTTGGGCTGATAGTTTTCCAAAATAGTCTTGGTAAAATGTTTTCCAAAGGAACCGGTGCCGCCAGTGACTAAGATGGTTTTGTTATCAAACATTATGTTTCCTTGAATAGTAGAGCTTGTAGATGGGGTCGCATCTGCGTCCAGCTAAAGATAGTCAACGATGATAAGAGTGACAAGTTAACGCGTCAATAAATTGACAATCCAATCGTCGGCTTTTCATAACACTAAACTTACTGGCATAAAAAAAGCCCTATTCGGGCTTTTTTTAAAAGGATGATTCCTATTAATCAAGATCTTCAAGCAATTCTTTAGCGGCGGCTTTTTGAGCATCTGTGCCTTTGCTTAAGACTTCGCTAGCAATATCTCTGGCTGCTCCGATATCCCCCATATCGATGTAAGCCTTTGCCAAATCAAGTTTAGTTTCCAACTCATCCATATCGGTCAAATCAGAGACGGCAAACTTATCATCGTCGCCTTCCAGGTTAAAGTTGATGTCAAACTCTTCGTTGTCAAAGCTTATTGAATTATCAAGTTTCAAGTCACTAACTGGTGTTTCTTTTTCCTTACTAGAGCTTACAACCGGTGTTTTTTCTGTAGTGGGTTTTGAATCTAAATCTATGGAATCAAAGTTGAACTCATAAGCTTCAAAGTCTTGAGGTGCATTATCAGACTCAATAGATTCAGGGTCTAAACCTGGAACGACTTTGTCATTTAAAGAGTCCAAATCAAAGTCGATATCAGCATTATTGCTATCATCACCAAAAGCATCGCCCTCAATATCAAATGAGGCTAAATCGTAATCCAGCTCGGCATCCTTAGGTTTTTGAGGTGATTTTACTTTGGCATTGAGCGTTAAATCTTCCTCAGAGACCAATCCGAAATCCAGGTCATCTGCATCTTCCTCACGACTGTCTTTAGCTATATCGTTGTCGACAGCAAAATGAGCTTCCTCTTTTGAAAACAAAGGGGCATCAGCACAAATTTCCCCACCCATTTCACTGACCTTAGCCCAAAAGTCAGCTTGCTTATTTTTGCCAAGATGCACTAAATCATTGGCATAAGCTAAAAATGCATCTTTATTTTCACTGGCATAGTAAATTTCCAGCAATTTCAATTTGCATTCGTCACGATCTGGATGATCTTTAATTGCGTGCTGAATTAATTCTTCAGCTTGTTGGTAACGACCATACGCCAGATAAACATCTGCTTCTGAGATAGGATCTATCTCGCCATGATCGGTATCAAAGGAATTGAAATCACTTGGAGTAAACTCACTTAAAAAGGAGCTCTCACCTACAGTATAAGCTTGTGTGTCAGGAGCTGAGGGTGCAGAAAAAACGTCTTCATCAGCAGTCACAGCTATCAAACTTGATGAGGCAAACATGCTCTCAGCGCTAGTTTCTTCTTCAACCTTACGCTTACGCCACCAAAGCCATCCGAGCACCCCAAAAATGCCGGAACCAACGCCACCGACAGTCCAGTAATACCAATCCGAGGAGTCTTCTGTTGGAACAACAGGTTGAGCAATTGCAGGTTTCGCCGTTGGCACAACAGCCGGTTTAGTGGGCACCACTGGCGCTTGAGTAGCTTGCGGTAAGCTGCCTTCGGATTCTGTAACGCTGCCTGCTTGTGTCGGAATAGTCTCAACAGGCTTTGAGACCTCTTTAGTTGGCACAGGTGCTAGTTTTACAACAGGTTCTTGGGCAACCGGCTTGGATTGTGGTTGCTGAGCATTGCTCTGCACTGCTGCAAGTTGCTGATCTTTTAGCGCAATTATCTGTTGCATTACAGCCAATTGCTTTTCGAGCGCAGCAATTTTAGTTTGTACCGCTTCATCTCTCGCAGAGGCTTCTGCCGTTGCTATATTCGTTACTTGGGCATTTACATTTTTCCCGGCAGAACCCGGTTTCTTTCCTGCTCCCGCCTGGTCGCCTGGCGCAACTAAAGCATCCTCTGAGACGTCATCTTCAGTAGGTGCTATCAACTTTAACTGATTGTCTGCCACCAATTCTTTTTCAACTTTTTGCTTTTCCGGGGCAGAAACATTGTTATTTCGCCAAGCAGTATTCTGTTTATTAAATTCAGATAGAGCTTGGCTACGAGACAATTTAAGAATGACTTCTTTTTCTGGCACTTTTAGCGTTTTTCCAGCCATTAGTGCATTTACATTGTTCTTATAGAACGCATTGGGATTGGCTTGATATAGCGCCAGCATCATCTGTTCAACAGAAACACCTTGCTGACGACTTAAGCCCTCGGCCACGCGCCAAAGTGTATCGTTTTTACGCGTAGGACCATATTCATCATCGCTCTGACCATCCGAACTACTATATCCATCACTTTGTTGTGCGGACCTGAAAACCTGCCCTTGAGGACCAGTCGTTGTATTTTGAGCACGAGGCGTAGCAACGGGGACTGTCGCTTGATTGTAGACAGCAGGGGGATCAACCAGCACCGTAAATTCACGGTATAAATTCCCTTTAGGCCAAGTCACTTCAAGCAGTAAATCCAGAAAAGGTTCTTTCAATACTTCACTTGATGTCAACCGGATGACTACAGAGCCATTGGGTTGTGCGACGGTCTGAAATTTAATTTTCGATAAAAAATAATTCCAAGCAACGCCGGCCTCATCGAATTTTTGAGGAGGGGCAAGGCTTACTTTTATATCGGAAATGTTTTCGCCTGAAAGCTGGAGAGCAATTTCGGCGTTCAAATTCTGGTTTAGCGCCGAGTGCAATTTAATTTCGCCGATTCCCAGTGAATAGGCACTAGCAGGGGCCAAAATGGATACCACCGCTATAGTTTTTGTTAACAAACGCACATTGCTCTCCTTCACAAATGTCACCACAGTCTTATACCGCTAAGAGTCAAATAATGAGGTGAAGCTTAGCTTAGATGTAATTTTTTACCAGCTCCTCAGCTATTTGGATGCTGTTTAACGCTGCTCCTTTACGAATATTGTCGCCTACCACCCATAAATCCAATCCTTGTGGATGGGAAATATCTTCGCGAATACGGCCGACAAACACATCATCATTGCCAGCAGATTCAGTCACCGCTGTTGGATAACCGCCATTCACCCGTTCATCCATCACAGTGACGCCAGGCGCTTTAGCTAGTAAAGCTCGCACGGTTGCAACATCAATTTTTTTGCGTGTTTCGATATGCACAGCTTCAGAGTGACCAAAAAATACCGGCACTCGAACAGCAGTTGCATTTACTTTCACACTGTCGTCGCCGAGAATTTTTTGGGTTTCCCAGACCATTTTCATTTCTTCTTTGGTATAGCCGTTGTCCATAAAGACATCGATTTGCGGCAACACATTAAACGCAATTTGTTTGGGATAAACACTTGCGGTTATAGGTTTAGCATTCAACAACTCACTGGTTTGATTAGCCAACTCCAGTATTGCCTCTTTACCTGTGCCTGAAACCGCCTGGTAAGTGCAGACGTTAATGCGATCAATACCTACTGCATCATAAATAGGTTTTAGCGCTACCAACATTTGTATGGTTGAGCAGTTGGGATTGGCAATAATGCCGCGATTTTTATAATCAGCGATTTTTTCTGGATTAACTTCAGGCACCACCAACGGAATATCATCGTCGTAACGAAATTGTGAGGTGTTATCGATCACGATACAGCCTGCTGCAGCGGCTATAGGTGCATAAATTTCCGACACTGAAGCACCTGGCGAGAATAAGCCAATTTGTGCTTTGGAAAAATCAAAGGTCGCTAAATCTTCAACCTTTAACGATCCACCTTTGAATGGAATACGTTTGCCGACTGAATTGCTACTAGCTAACGCATACACCTCACCCACAGGGAAGTTACGTTCTTCCAAAATGGACAGCATGGCTTCGCCCACGGCCCCGGTGGCGCCAACAACGGCGACGTTATAAAGTTTGGTCATGATTTAAGCCCTTTTTATTAAAGCGGAAACAACCGCATCGCCCATTTGCGCGGTGCTGACTTTTTGTGTGCCTTCAGAGTAAATATCCGCCGTGCGCACATTGGCATCCAATGCATCATTCACCGCCTGCTCGATACGATCCGCAGCAGCACTTTCATTAAAGGTATAGCGCAGCATCATTGCCGCTGACAAAATAGTTGCCAACGGATTGGCAATGCCTTTACCGGCAATATCAGGTGCAGAACCATGAATAGGTTCGTACATGCCCTTACCTTCAGCATTTAATGAGGCAGAAGGCAACATGCCGATGGAACCGGTCAGCATCGCGGCACAATCCGACAAAATATCGCCAAACATATTGGTAGTGACGATCACATCAAACTGCTTGGGCGCTCGCACCAATTGCATTGCAGCGTTATCAACATACATGTGACTTAAAGCCACGTCCGGGTATTGTTTACCCACTTCAGTGACGACTTCGCGCCACAACTCGGTGCACTCCAGTACGTTGGCTTTATCAACTGAGCACAACCGACTTTGTCTTTTGTGCGCGGCCTGGAACGCAGAATGCGCGATGCGGCGAATTTCTGATTCTTTATAAGTCAGTGTATTAAAGCCTTGGCGCTCACCATTTTCCAATACCCTGATACCACGCGGCTGACCAAAGTAAATAC
>JABFRC010000253.1 GCA_013141375.1 Methylococcaceae bacterium
GGACAGCTTTGTAAATGGCGATTCATTGGCTCCGGGCAAACTTTGAAAGGCCAGGTTGTTAGCCACTTCAGAACAAAGATAACGTTCGCCGGCAATGACTTTTCTGATGGCTTTGATCATTTCGTCCACTGGCGAGCCTTTGGATATAAAGCCCAAGACCCCCAGTCTAAGCAGCTGTTGAGGAATCGGTCCGTCGTTGTGAACAGAAACAGCAATGATCTTTACAGTTGGATTTTGCTGCAAAATTCTGCGGCATGCTTCCTGGCCACCAATTCCCGGCATATTGACATCCATTAGTACCACGTCTGTAGTAAGTTTGTTCATGGCTTCAATCGCTTCTTCACCTGACTTTGCGACACCAACAACGACAATATCCTCAGCCGTGTTAAGTAACGCCTCAATGCCGGTTCGCACAAGCTCATGATCATCTACAAGTAGAACACTTATCATTTCAATAAAACTTTAGGTATAAAAAACAATTACGTTTGAAAATTTTGAACTTGAGTCAAATTCATTTTGTAACCCCAGCAGTTAACCGCTTGCCAATTATACATAGGGCATATAATTTATGTAGGACTTACGTTGCCTGTCGGTAAAACTTTAGGGATTATCGCATTGATACTAATTTCATCGATACTCAAATTTTCCTTTAACAATAACTCGTTCAATGATGAATAGCACAATAGAACACCGTCGTCATTTACGTTTGGCTCATCGGGCGAAAGTCCAACTGAGTAGAACGCAGGAAAGTATAGTCGCCTACACCAGAGACTTATCAAATAGCGGTGTTTATGTGCTTGGCAGCTTTGACTCACCACCCTTGATGGGAGAAATTATGGAAGTGCAGTTGTTAGATATTGACGATGCAATAGCCAGAAAGGTTATTGTCAGGCGGGTTGATGGGCAGGTCGGTTTTGCGGTTGAGTTTTGCGAGTAAGCATTGGTAGATAAAAAATGGGCTTGCCCTATTACAAGCCCACTTTAAAGTTTTACAGTTAATGTACGTTTTGCAATGCAGCAATTCGTTCAGCCAACGGTGGGTGGCTCATGAACAGTTTACTCATGCCGCCGCCATTAATACCAAACGCCGCTAATTGGCCTGGAAGATCTTGGGGTTCGTGACTACGTTGCAGCGCGCGTAAGGCGCCGATCATTTTATCCCGACCTGCGAGGTTTGCTCCGCCAGCATCGGCTCTGAATTCACGGTATCGAGAAAACCACATCACCAACATTGATGCCAATATGCCTAGCGCTACTTGCGCTAGCATTTGCGTGATGTAATAGGCCGGACCATAACCGCGTTCAGTTTTGAACACCACTCGGTCAACCAAATGACCAATTACCGTCGCAAAAAAGTATACGAAAGTATTAACCACACCCTGCATTAGCGCCATGGTGATCATATCTCCGTTTGCGACATGGCTGATCTCATGACCCACAACTGCCTCGACCTCGTCAGCATTCATGCTTTGCAGTAAGCCAGTACTTACCGCTACCAAAGCATTATTTCGATTCATGCCCGTCGCAAAAGCGTTGGCATCTGGTGCTTGAAAGATGCCAACTTCCGGCATACCAATACCGGCAAGTTGAGCTTGTTTTGCGACAATGTTAACCAGCCATTGCTCAGTTTGATTTTGTGGGTGTTCGATCACATGAACGCCCATAGAGTTTTTTGCTGACCATTTGGACATGGCTAGGGAAATGACAGAGCCTGTTATGCCAATGACTGCTGACATAAGCAACAGCGAGTCCAGATTCAGATTTATTCCTTGAGCATCAAGGGCTCCCCTTAGTCCGAGTAAGTTAAATAACACACTGATGACAACCAGAATTGCAGCATTGGTCGCCAGAAAAAGAAAAATACGCATCATGGGTAAAGACCTTTAAAAGTTGAGTCGAGATAACTATGGGGCTCTCATTCTATGAATTCAATCCCCTTGCAATGCTAATATAACGCAAAGTTATCAATTGGAGAGTGCGGCGATGCGTTTTATAAAATTACTGGCTGTTTTATTTGTAGTATTTGTGGAGCCTGTGTTTGCTGAACAAAGTGAGCATCAAGAGGTATTAAAGCAACTACAGCTGCCTGAAGGATTTAGCATATCTATTTTTGCCGATAATGTACCTAATGCTAGAAGCTTGGCGCTAGGCGACAATGGCATTGTATTTGTCGGCAGTAGGCAGGAAGGCAAGGTTTATGCGCTAAAAGATGAAAATCGCGATGGGGTGGCTGAGCAGCGCCATATCATAGCTAGCGATCTTTATATGCCAAATGGAGTCGCTTATAAGGATGGCGCTCTTTATGTAGCGGAAGTAAACCGTATTATTCGCTATGACAACATTCTTTCGCAATTGTCTGATCCTCCTAAGCCTAAAGTTGTTTTTGATGCACTGCCATCTGATCGTCATCATGGTTGGAAATATCTGCGTTTTGGACCGGACAACAAGTTGTACACGGCTGTAGGTGCGCCTTGTAATATCTGTAAACCTGATAAAGATATTTACGCGTCATTGGTCAGATTAAATACTGATGGCAGCGACTTTGAAATTATCGCTCATGGTATTCGCAATTCTGTCGGCTTTGATTGGCTGCCTGGGACAAATGCATTGTTTTTTACCGAGAATGGTCGAGATAATTTAGGCGAGGATGTGCCACCTGAAGAGCTCAATCAGTGGTCCACGGTGGGTGATCACTTTGGCTATCCTTTCTGCCATGGCGGAGATATTCCGGATCCTGAATTTGGAAATGAAAGAAAATGCGCTGATTTTAAGCCACCAGTTTGGAAATTTGGTGCTCATGCCGCGGCTTTGGGACTGCGTTTTTATCAAGGCAAACAATTTCCTGATGAGTTCAAAAACCAGTTGCTGGTTGCTCAGCATGGATCTTGGAATCGGGCTGAGCCTCAAGGTTATCGCGTTGTTTTGGTTAAGTTTAAAAATAATAAGCCTGTATCAGAAGAGCTTTTTGTTAGTGGCTGGTTGCCTCCTAAAGAAGGCAAACCATTGGGACGACCGGTTGATATTCTTGAATTACCTGATGGTAGTATTTTGATCAGTGACGATACCTTAGGCGTCATTTATCGCGTGACCTATAAGGCTGGTAAATGACCAAGAAATTCGAAATTATTGATCGAGAGATTGTTTATCCCGGATTTTTTCGCATGGAAAAATACCGGCTGAAACATACCCTCTATGCCGGTGGCTGGAGCGAAGATATCAGTCGTGAGCTTTTCGTTCGTGGTAGTTGTGTGGCGGTGTTGTTGTACGATCCCACTGCAGATAAATTGGTGTTAATTGAGCAATTTAGGGCGGGAGCCATACTTAATCCTGATCGTGCGTGGCTGGTAGAAATTGTTGCCGGCGCAATTGAAGAGGGCGAAACAGCTGAAAAAGTTGCTTATCGTGAAGTGGCCGAAGAAGCGGGCTGTAAGTGCGAAAAAATGAAGGTCATTAGTGAGTTTTACACGACGCCCGGAGGTTCTTCAGAGCGAATTACGTTGTTTTGTGCGAAGGTTGATAGTGCCGAGGTGGGTGGTGTTCATGGTCTTGATGAGGAACATGAGGACATTTTGGTACGAGCTGTCAGTTTTCAAGAGGCTTATCAGATGGTACAGAATGGAGAGATTGAATCGGCTATCCCCATTATCGCCATACAATGGTTGGCATTAAATCGATTACAGCTCCAGGCCGAATGGGCAGACTAAAATCATAATGCATTGGGAAAGCGTTAGGGCGATCTGCCGAAAACAGGCAGGTCATTTAGTGTTGTTAATACTCGTTTTAAATGGGAATAACGATATTGGTGCTGCTGTTGCGGAACCGCAAAAAATTGAGTTGCCTAGTCAAATGTCTCAAAGCAAATATCAGCGGAGTGCAGTCATCTTACCGAGGCTGGTAAGCGTGCCGGCGGGATGTTTTCAGATGGGGAGTCCAGAAACCGAATCAGGCCATAATCCCGATGAAAGTCAGCACAGGGTGTGTGTAAAAGGCTTTCAATTATCCAAATATGAAGTAACGTTGGAGGAGTTTAAGCACTTTGTGGTAACTACAAACTACCAAACTGATGCCGAAAAAAATCTGTTTGAAAGCGGTTGTTGGAGTTATGAAAAGAGTCCTGAAAATCCCTGGGACTGGCGAAGTTGGGCGAGCTGGAAACAGCCCATTCAGGGCGCATTTGCTATGAAAGACCATCCTGTTACCTGTGTCAGTTTAAATGATGTCACCGCTTATATAAATTGGCTTAATCAGGAAACAGGACAAATCTATCGATTGCCGACCGAGGCAGAATGGGAATATGCGGCGAGAGGCGGGACTGCCACGGCCCGTTATTGGGGTACAAATGCTGATATTGGCTGTGCCTACGCGAATGTTGCTGATGTCACTCAATCGGGGCCTGTGCATTGGCCGGAAATGCATAATTGCCAGGATGGGAGTTTTTTTGCTGCCAAAGTTGGTAGTCTAAAGGCGAATAGCTTTGGTTTGCATGACATGCTCGGCAATGTCTGGGAGTGGGTTTGCTCCAAATATGACGAAAAATATCAAGGTGCCGAAGCACAATGTCTCGCCAAAGAGGCAATGGGGGATGACGTGTTTATTGTGATTCGTGGCGGCGGATGGAATGCCGATCCGTCAAGACTTAGAGCGGCATATCGTACTTCAGGAACGGCCTGGACGCGCCAGGCCAATCTTGGCTTTAGGTTAGTTAAAGAGCGTTAAAATTCTTCTTCAGGTTTTTTTCGTTCTGTTGGCGTAGCCAGAGGGGCTTCAGCATCGGGGCTGGCTTTGGCGGCTTCATCTAGAGTTTCAGTGGGTTCTGTTGTTGGTGTTTTGGTGGCAACCGGTCTTGGTTCAAGTAAAAGTCTGGCATCCGGTCCCATGGGCACGGAAAAATCGTAGGTTGAGATGACGCGTTTGCTGAACAGATCTACGACTCGTAAAGAGACATAGGTATTTTTCTTGCCAGGCGCGTAGACACCGCCAACAAGAACGGCAGCCTGGTGTTTTCTGAGTTGTGCTTTAGTTTCGTCGGACAGTGCCAGTTCTCCGCCGTCTTTCAAAATAAACAGGTCAATCGGTAACTCCATGCCGATAATTTCATGGCCGGCGTCGTGGAAGGCTGACGCTATTTGATCGGACACAATCCTGCCAAACGCAGAGGTTTGGTTAAGGTTGTCGACATTTAATAAGGTGCTGACCACAATCAGGGAGTTATGAGGCACTATCCGGGCTAGTTTTTCCCTTAATTCACAAGTGGCATCCTGGCTGACTTCAATCAGATCGGTATCTTTTACGTCTTGATAACGATTCCAGGAACACCCTGATAATGTAAGCATGAGCGCTGGAATGATGATTGTCGCTTTTTTTAGCATTTAATATCTCCTTAAAGAAAAAACGGTAGCTCTCGCTCATCGAGTTTTTGATAGCGTAAAAGGGGAACGACGAGCCGAAACGAATAATAACTTTGCGGGCTCGAGTATAGCAATAAATATAGCTAAGGCCATCGGATAATAGTTCATTACATGCCTTCTAAATATGGGAGTGCCTACAGATTAGCTACTCGCCACGCATCGGCTGTTACTTGGGCATTGCAGTAATTTTGGAGTAAGGTACTGAAGTCATCTCGTTTGATTTCAATAGCTCCTAAGCTTGCCAGGTGTGAGGTATGTACCTGACAGTCAATGAGTTTAAAGTTCCAGACGGCAAGAAGATCAGCCAACTTTACAAAAGCCGCTTTTGATGCATCGGTCACCGTATGAAACATTGATTCTCCAAAAAACACTTGGCCCAAAGCTACGCCATAGAGTCCGCCGACCAGTTCCCCGTTTTGCCATACTTCTGCAGAATGGGCTATTCCCAACTTATGTAAGGTCGTGTAGGCCTGATGAATTTCTTTGCTAATCCATGTGCCGGATTCATTTGCCCGTGGTTGGGCGCATGCGGCGACGACATTTTCAAATGCTTGGTCAACGGTAAAGTGAAAAGTGCCTTTGCGTAAGGTTTTCCTCAGGCTGCGGGAAACTTTTATTTGATCTGGGAACATTACGAGCCTTGGATCAGGTGCCCACCACAATATGGGTTCGCTGGGGTTGTACCAGGGAAATACCCCATGTCTGTAAGCATTTAAAAGTCTTTGGGTAGACAGACAGCCGCCGACGGCTATGAGTCCGTTGGGTTCAACTAATGCTTTGTGTAAAGGGGGGAAGGGTTGATCAGGATTTTCAGGGTCGAGTGCAGTCAGGTGCATGACGCTGTTTAGGGGTAGGGGATTAAAATATGGCCGGTCATGACGCATTGGCCATGACCGGCATCTTGATTACTCGGTCAATTCGTCCAAAAATTTCTCAGCATCTAATGCAGCCATACAGCCTGCGCCAGAAGAAGTAATGGCTTGCTTGTAGACCATATCCATAACATCGCCGGCAGCAAATACACCTTCAACACTTGTTGCAGTCGCGTTGCCTTCAATGCCGCTTTTTACTTTGATGTAACCATGGTTCATGTCTAGTTGGCCATCAAAAATGCCTGTGTTCGGCGTGTGCCCAATAGCGACAAATACACCGTGAACATCAATTTCTTTTGTTGATCCGTCTTGGGTGTT
>JABFRC010000163.1 GCA_013141375.1 Methylococcaceae bacterium
CCCTTTAAAGTGTGGTTGTTGCCTGAAGAAGTCGATAAGATTGAAGACAATAAAGCTGCTTCTCAGCAACAAGTGGCCGATCGCCTGGGTTTGATCGTATCTAATTTGAATGATGCACAAAGAGAAGCACTGCAAGGCCTGAAAAATGGCGTGTTGGTGCAGGATGTGGCAAAAGGTGCAGCTAAGGATGCAGGGATACAACGTGGCGATGTGATTCTAAGGCTTCAGAATAATGTCATCCGTGATGTGGCTGATTTTGATAAGATAGTCAAAGAACTACCCGTGGGTAAATCAATTGCTGTGTTAATTCAACGGCAAGGTAGCCCCATCTTTTTGGCACTCAAATTAGACAAGTAACACGTGGATTTAAAACATATAAGAAATTTCTCCATTATCGCCCATATCGACCATGGTAAATCGACACTTGCAGACCGATTTATTCAACTCTGCGGAGGTTTAACTAACCGGGAAATGTCGGCCCAAGTGCTCGATTCCATGGATATTGAAAAAGAGCGCGGTATTACTATTAAAGCCCAGAGTGTGACTCTGGACTTTAAAGCCAAGGATGGCGAAATTTACCAGCTCAATTTTATCGATACGCCCGGGCATGTTGATTTTTCTTATGAGGTGTCTCGATCTTTAGCCGCCTGTGAGGGCGCGCTACTGGTCGTGGATGCAGCGCAAGGAGTTGAAGCGCAAAGCGTAGCAAACTGCTACACAGCGATTGAGCAGGGACTGGAAGTTGTTCCTGTGCTCAACAAGATTGATTTACCCTCTGCCGAGCCAGAGCGAGTTCAGACGGAAATAGAAGAAGTCATTGGCATTCCCGCTGATGAAGCCCTGATGATCAGCGCCAAAACCGGTTTAGGTGTTCAAGATGTTTTGGAGCAGTTGGTTATTAAAGTTCCACCACCGCAAGGCAATATTGATGGTCCTTTGCAGGCATTAATTATCGACTCTTGGTTTGATAGTTATTTAGGTGTGGTATCACTTGTGCGAATTATGCATGGCAGTATTCGCAGAAAACAAAAGATTACCATTATGTCTACCGGTAGGTCGTTCATCGCCGAAAAAGTAGGCGTATTTACCCCTAAGCGCTTAGAAAGAGACGTTTTAAATACCGGTGAAGTGGGTTTTGTAGTGGCCGGTATCAAAGACATTTTTGGTGCGCCGGTCGGCGACACCATCACTTGGACAGATAATCCCGCTACCGAACAACTCACTGGATTTCAACGTGTACAGCCGCGTGTATTTGCGGGGCTGTACCCAGTAAGTTCTGATAATTACGAAGATCTGCGTGAGGCCTTAAATAAATTAAACCTCAATGACGCCGCTTTGCAGTTTGAACCGGAAACTTCTCAAGCATTAGGTTTTGGTTTTCGATGCGGCTTCCTGGGCATGTTGCATATGGAGATTGTTCAGGAGCGCTTGGAAAGGGAATACGATGTTGACTTGATCACTACCGCGCCAACTGTGGTTTACGAAGTGATTACCCAAAATGATCAAGTATTGATGGTCGATAACCCGGCAAAACTTCCCGATGCTGGCGTTGTTAAAGAAATCAGAGAGCCTATTATTCGTGCCAACATTTTGGTGCCGGAGGCCTATTTAGGTGGCGTTATCACGCTATGTATTGAAAAGCGTGGGGTGCAAAAAGATATGCAATATGTTGGCAGGCAAGTGTCCTTGCATTATGAAATGCCGTTAAGTGAGGTGGTATTGGACTTTTTTGACCGCTTAAAATCAGTCAGTCGTGGCTTTGCTTCATTTGATTACGAATTTTTGCGCTTTCAGCCTGCTGCGTTGGTAAAGCTGGATGTGCTCATTAATGCTGAAAAAGTGGATGCGCTCTCCATCATCGTGCATCGCGATTTAAGTCATAACCGTGGTCGCGATCTGGTCGAGAAAATGAAGGATTTAATACCAAGGCAAATGTACGAAGTCGCCATTCAGGCGGCTATCGGCTCTAAAGTGATTGCCAGATCAACGGTTAAAGCCATGCGCAAGAATGTGATCGCCAAGTGTTACGGCGGTGACATCAGTCGAAAGAAGAAACTACTGGAAAAACAAAAAGCCGGTAAAAAGCGCATGAAACAGGTTGGTAATATTGAGATTCCTCAAGAAGCATTCCTGGCTGTTTTACAAATCAACAAGGAATAAGCAGGCGATGGGGAAACCCATGATGCTAATGGAACTACTTTTTTAACTACAAAACACTAACCCTATGGACTTCGATTTTTCCTTCTTTTTATTTATTGCCTCTGTCGTAACCGGTGTTATTTGGGGCGGCTACTTATTGGTGCTTAAATCCAAGGGGCTTGTTTTTGATGAGAAAGATGAACCTGTTTTGGTTGAATATGCTCGGTCATTTTTCCCAATTGTACTCATCGTCTTGTTATTACGTTCATTTTTAGCAGAGCCTTTCCGGATACCTTCCGGCTCAATGATGCCGACTTTATTAGTGGGCGATTTTATTTTAGTAAATAAATTTACTTACGGAATTCGCTTACCAGTTATCAATAAAAAGATTATTGAAGTCAATGAACCACAGAGAGGTGATATCTTTGTTTTTCGTTATCCCAAAGACCCCTCCGTTGATTACATTAAACGTGTGATTGGCTTGCCAGGTGACAGAGTCTCATATCACGACAAAAAGCTGACTATCAACGGGGCGCCTATCAGTCAGGTGTTTTCTGAGACCTATCAAGGTGTTGGTCAAGGTCAGGACATGACAGGTGCTAATCTATTGGAAGAGAATCTGACAGGGGTAGAACATAATATCTTGATTAGAAATGGTTCGCCAACTGTAGAGTTTGACTATATTGTTCCTCCTGGGAATTATTTTGCGATGGGTGACAATCGAGACAATAGTAACGACAGTCGATATTGGGGGCCAGTTCCTGAGGAAAACCTAGTAGGTAAGGCATTCTTTATCTGGATGAGTTGGGATTGGCAGCATAAGGGCGTCGGTTTTGATCGAATTGGAACGGTATTGAAATAAACTACATTTTTTGCTTCAAAATAATTACTGGAGCCAAGCACATGAAAGCAACTACCAAAAAGCAACAAGGATTAACTCTGATTTCCATTCTTTTAATTTTGGGGCTCATTGCTTTTTTTACCTTGCTGACGCTAAAAATTGTGCCTATTTACATGGATCACGCTAAGGTAGTGAATGCCTTGAAAGACTTGAAAGAATCCACGGATATTGAGGATAAAGGTGAGCATGAAATCAGGGATAGTTTGAACAAGCGTTTTAATATTAACTATGTATACGACGTTACTCAGGATGACATCAAAGTTATCAAGCATGGCAAATATTTGAAAGTGACCATTGAATATGAAACCGTGCAAAAAATAGTCGGCAATTTAAGTGTATTGGCTGAATTCAATGATTCGATTGAGGTTGGTCAGGAGTGATAAAAAAGTCCGAAGTCTTATCGGAAAGATTGGGGTTACGTTTTAATAATCCTCAGCTGTTTACCAATGCTTTGACCCATCGCAGCGCAGGTTCAAGGAATAATGAGCGTTTAGAGTTTCTAGGCGATTCAATTCTGGGTTTTGTTATCGCCCATCAACTTTATAACATTTTTCCATCTGCACCTGAAGGCGTCTTGAGTCGGTTAAGAGCAAGCCTGGTTAACCAGACCTCTCTTGCAGAACTAGCCAGAAAGCATGATCTAGGGGATTATTTATTACTTGGTTCTGGCGAACTTAAAAGCGGTGGATTTCGTCGTGATTCGATTTTGTCCGATGCATTGGAAGCGATAATCGGTGCCTTGTTTATAGATCAAGGAATGGATGCCTGTCAGCAATGGTTGGTCGGGTTATTTCAGGAGAAGCTGCAAGCCTTATCGTTGGATAATTGGCAAAAAGATCCTAAAACGCAGTTACAAGAATTAATGCAATCCAGAAAAGTGGATTTGCCAGAATACACTTTGATGAGCATGTCCGGACTAGGCCATGAACAAACCTTCAAAGTTAAATGTACCATCCCCTTAAGCAATGAATTTTGTATTGGTGTCGGTGTTTCAAGAAAAAAAGCAGAGCAGGCAGCAGCAGAGCAAATGCTTGAATTATTAAAAGGCAAGTAATGAATTGTGGTTTCGTAGCCCTGATAGGGCGCCCCAATGTGGGTAAATCAACACTTATGAATCATCTGCTGAGGCAAAAAATCAGCATCACTTCTCGAAAACCACAAACGACCCGTCATCGTATATTAGGTATAAATACTACAGAAGCAGGGCAAGCCATCTATATGGATACGCCCGGCATGCATGGTAATGAGAAGAAAGCTCTAAACCGCTATTTGAACAGGACAGCTGAAACTACCTTGTTGGGCGTTGATGTAATCGTCTGGTTGATTGATGGCTTGTCCTGGCACGAATATGACGAAATAATATTTAAAAAACTCGAACAAGCTGGGTTGCCGGTCATTCTGGCCGTGAACAAAGTAGATAAGGTAAAAGACAAAGATGCGATTCTGACGTTTTTTTCTGAAGCTCAACATCGCTTTCCTTTTGCACATCTGATCCCCATCTCGGCTTTAAAACGCACGAATTTAGATCAACTTGAAAGTCTGATCATGGCGATGTTGCCGGAAAATGATCTGATTTACCCTGAAGATCAGATTACTGACAGGCCTGAGCGATTCTTGTGTGCAGAAATTATTCGGGAAAAATTAACCAGACGTTTAGGTGATGAATTACCGTATGCAATTACGGTTGAAATAGAACGCTTCGAAGAAAAACCGACCATCACCAAGATCTATGCGATTATCTGGGTGGAACGCTTGGGTCAAAAAACTATCGTCATCGGTGACAATGGTGAGATGCTTAAAAAAGTAGGCACTGATGCCAGGTTGGATATTGAGAAATTGTTAGACCAAAAGGTTTACATTCAGCTTTGGGTCAAGGTGAAAAAAGGCTGGTCCGACAGTGAGCGCGCTCTGCAAAGCTTGGGATTTAATGACTGATGCGACGGTTACGCTGCAGCCTGCTTTTGTGTTGCAGCAACGTAATTACCGTGAAACCAGCTTAATTATTGAGGTATTGACTCGCGATTATGGTCGGCTTTCGGTGTTGGCAAAAGGCGTTAGAAAATTAAAATCCAAAACGGCAGGTTTGTTACAACCTTTCGTTCCCCTGTTGATTTCTTATGTCGGCAAGGCAGAACTTAAAACCCTCACCGCAGTTGAAATGGCTGAGCCTTTCGGTAAATTATCCGGTCTTGCATTGTATTGCGGTTTTTATATCAATGAGTTAATTGGCTGTTTTTTACATAAGTATGATCCCCATCCAGATGTTTTTGATCAGTACCAGGCATGTGTCGTTAGCTTGGCAACAGAGGCGCAGTTAGAACCCGCGTTAAGAACTTTTGAGCTTGATTTGCTTGATAGCGTTGGCTACGGATTGCATTCAGATATAGATGATGCGCATCAATTTTCACAGTCGCAAGCCTATGTTTTTGATGCCGAACGCGGATTGGTTGCAAGTGCCCAAGGCCCCTATTCCGTACACACCTTGCAAGCCATTCAACGCAGATGTTTCAATGATCCGAAGACCTTAAGTCAAACCAAGATGCTTATGCGACAGGTCATCGACACACATCTTCAAGGCAAGCGACTAAAAAGTCGCACAGTAATCAATAAACTTCTAAAACAAACTGAACAATGAACAAACAGAATATTTTATTGGGAGTGAATGTCGACCATATTGCAACCATCAGGCAGGCTAGAGGAACGCGTTTTCCTGATCCGGTACAGGCGGCGTTGATTGCAGAGCAGGCCGGAGCAGACGGCATTACTGCACACTTACGCGAGGATCGTAGGCATATTCAGGATAGGGATATTTATCTTCTTAAAGAAATGCTGCATACCCGGCTGAATTTTGAAATGGCCGTCACCAAAGAAATGATTGGCATAGCCGTTCAGGTCAAGCCTTATGCTTGCTGTTTGGTGCCTGAAAAACGGGCCGAGCTGACAACTGAGGGGGGGCTTGATGTCGTTGCTCAGCTGGATGCTCTGTATGGTGCTTGCGACAGCTTAAAATCGGCGGGCATAGAAGTGTCTCTGTTTATTGATCCAGAATTTCATCAAATAGATGCTGCTGTTAAAGTAGGTGCTCCAGTTATTGAATTACATACCGGGCGTTACGCTGATGCTGAAGATAAACAGCAGCAGTTGATAGAACTTGAGCGCATTCGTAAGGCGGCGCAATACGCCCATCAAGCTGGATTACAAGTGAATGCAGGTCATGGTCTTAATTTTCATAATGTTGAGGCAATCTGCGCAATTCCTGAGATAGTTGAGCTGAATATTGGGCATTCCATCATTGCCCAGGCCGTTTTGACAGGATTGGCGAATACCGTCAGTGAGTTAAAGCAACTTATGCGCAATGCCAGACAGCAAGGCATTCTGATTCAAGCGCCATGGCATTAGAGTTTTATCAATTAACCTCGGCTGGTGATAGAGCCAGCAATCAGGATTATATGGCGCATATCATCAATGATGATTACGCGTTGTTTTTGGTGGCGGATGGCTTGGGTGGATATAGTGACGGTGAAAAAGCGTCACGTTTTTTCTGTCTGGGCATGTTGAAAGTGGCAGAAGCTTTTAGTAAACGTATGATTGAAAATCCGGAAGCGGTTTTAGGTGCCTGGATTGATGCGGCAATCGATGAAATGGCTAATTTATTTCAGAGTGATGAGATTTCAAAACACGCCTTTACTACCTGCGTATGCCTATATATCGATAAGCACTCGGTATTAACGGGACATTGTGGGGATTCACGTATTTATCGAATGAATTCTAAGCAGATTTTATGGCGAACAGAAGATCACTCTATTCCTCAGCAACTGCTAAGCGCCGGTAAAATTGCTGAACAAGATATGGGCTTGCATCCCGAACAAAATCAGCTGACCCGTAGCATTAATGTACTTAAGAAGCATCGACCTGAAATAAAGAAATACCCTGCAATAGAACCAGGGGAGACTTTTTTACTGTGTACGGATGGATTTTGGGAGCATGTGAAACAACCAGAGTTATTGCAATTAGCTCAGCCAGCCAGTGGCAAGACCACCTTAGCAAAACTTGCGCAGCTTACCGTGCTTAGAGCGCATGGCGGCAGTGATAACGTGACGGTACAATGGGTTCGTTGTTTTTAAAGCTTTTGTTCATTTAGTGAGATATTGAAAAGCCGTGTTTTTGCATGCGGTAGAGTAGAGTGTCTCTGGAGATGCCCAATAGCTTTGCAGATTTGGCGCGATTTCCGTTGGTTCGGCGCAATGCTTGGCTAATCAGGTCTGCTTCGAGCGAATCTAATTGCACACCTTCCTCGGGCAAAATAAAGTCGGCGTTTTCAGGCGTGTCACCACTGACGGTGAGATTAAATTCGGCGGGAAGATTTTCCGGCTCGATGGTTTTTCCCGCCAACAAAACGCTCATTCTTTCGCACAGATTTCTCAATTCTCTTATGTTGCCGGGCCATTTATATTGCTTCAATGCCTTGACGGTAGCCTTGCTAAGCTTGGGTTCTTCAATGGAATGGGCATCGGCAAATAATTTGAGAAAGTGAACTGCCAAGGGCTCAATGTCTTCAGTACGCTTAGTCAGCGGTGGCAATTCCAGCGGCACTACATTGAGTCGAAAGAATAAATCCTGTCTGAACTCGCCTTGCGCAATTTGCTTGGTTAAATCAGAGTTGGTAGCGGCAATAACGCGAACATTTACCTTGCTGGGTTTGGTTTCGCCAACAACAAGACACTCGCCTGAATCCAGAAAGCGCAAGAATTTGGCTTGTACTGAAAGTGGTAATGAGTTGATTTCGTCCAGAAATAAAGTGCCGCCGTCAGCAGCTTGAAATAAACCCTGATTGCTGGAACTAGCCCCCGTAAATGCACCTTTTTTATGACCAAACAATTCTGACTCGATTAAGCCTTCAGGCAAGGTTGCGCAATTTAAGGTAATGAAGGGTTTATCGGATCGACTACTGGCTTTCTGAATGGCATTGGCGAAGACTTCTTTGCCGGTGCCTGTTTCGCCTTTGAGTAATACTGTAACATCGGTAGTTGCAACGATTCTGGCGCTACGAATCAGAGAGTCCAGAGCAGGTGATTGACCAACAATCGAGCTGAAATGAGACATCCTACCTCCCCATCGTTTGAGCGTGTTGCAATCGCATCGGGTTTAAATCCGGTATGGCGGCCAATAATGCAAGGGCAATCATAAGTATGCCAATCAGCTGTCTAAAACGCTGCAATCCTGATAGCTTCGTCAAAATGCCTGTCATAATGCCGATTCCCATCACCGCGGGGATAGTGCCGAGACCGAAAAACAGCATAGTAAATGCGCTTTGACTGACACCGCCGGCGGTTGACGCCAGCGCTAAGGCGGTATAAACCAAGCTACAGGGCAGCCAGCCCCAGACCATGCCGAACAAGTATGCTTGGCGATAGGTTTTTACCGGGATCAGTTTGCGCCCATAAGGTTCTATGGCTCGCCAGAAATGCAGGCCAATTTTTTCAATATAGGCGAAACGGGGGAACCATCCGGCAATATAGAATCCAGCGCTACCCATAACTACGGCGGATAATATTTGTAAAATTCTATAGCCAGTCGATTCGTCCATCGACATAACCAATAAACTCTGAACAACGCCCAATAACGATCCGGCTAAAGTGTAGCTGGTGACTCTGCCGGCGTTGTAATTGAACACAAATGGCAACAGGCGTTTTTTATTCTGGCGAATATCGGCATCCAAACTTAACGTTAAGGTGCCTATGATGGATCCACACATGCCAACACAATGCATGCTGCTAAGCAGGCCCATTATGAATGCGACTAGATACGATGAATTAAAAGCGTGGTCAAATTCCATAGTCGCTATGATTAGCCCTGAGTTGATAGTAAGCAAATAGCTTTTGATGAGAGGACTGTGTGAAATAACCTATTGTAATGGGTTATTTTACACAGATTTATTATCCAGAATGAGCTGTGTTTTGACAATGATTTATTCAAAGCAACTCAATAGAGTGTGCTATGCACATGTTTCTTGAAACTGAGACAAGATTTGTTGCTGTATTGATTCAGCCATTTCTTTAGGATTTGCGGCGTCCCTTATTGGACGACCAACGACAATATAATCCGCGCCGTTTTGAAAGGCGGTTACGACATCGACGACTCGTTTTTGGTCGTCTTCACGATTATCCACCGGCCGTATACCAGGAGTGATCACTAATAAGCGATGATCGAGATGCTCACGCAGCATGGGTGCTTCAAGGCCGGAAGACACCACGCCATCACAGCCGATTTCCAAAGCCCGTTTGGCGCGCGATAACACCAGTTCACGCACATCACAGCTGAAGCCCAAATCATCCAGATCGCCACGATCCAAGCTGGTTAACGCGGTCACTGCCAATACTTTGAGATCGCCTTTTTCTTTGGCGGCCGCTTCCATGATGGAATCGTTACCATGAATAGTGGCAAGGTCGACACCTTTGCTGCTTAATGCCCGAATAGCGCGGCCTACCGTGGCGGGCACGTCAAAAAACTTCAGATCGACAAATACTTTTTTGCCGCGCTGCTTAAGCCATTCGATAAAGCCGAAATAATCGCCACACATGAACAACTCCATGCCGACTTTGTAAAAAATCACTGAATCACCCAATTCTTCAACTAACGCCTGTGCTTCAGCGATGCTGGGAACGTCCAAGGCCATAATTAGGCGTTCACGGACAGGGATAGCTTTGGTGGAGCGAATGGATTGTGGCATATGGCTGACAAAATGAAGGCTAAAAACAACGGCTATATTACCGGAACTTGATTACTCGGTGAATGTTAAAATTCGCCGCCCGACACATTACATCTATTTATGAACTCAACCCTGATTCAAATGACCCTGCTGATGGCATGCGGTGCCGGTTGGCGCATCCTCAAGCCGGGCGGGCTAAAAGCTGAGCAAACTCGCTTGGTGTTAACCACGGTTGTGTATTATTTATTACTGCCAGCCATGGTATTGGAAGTACTTTGGACGGCGGATATCGGCGTTCATTCGCTGCAATACACCTTGCTTGGCGTTGCCAGCATTAGTTTTGCCATCGTTTGTATTTGGCTGGTGGGTGCGTTGTTCAGGTTTGAGCATCGCCGTCTGGGGGCGATGGTGTTAGCGGCGGCATTTCCTAACGTTACTTATTTAGGCTTGCCGGTGTTGGAGCAGACTTTCGGCAGCTGGGCACGATCCGTGGCGATACAAATCGATTTGTTTGCGACCGCGCCGTTTCTGTTTACGGTTGGCATTTTGCTGGTGCGGCATTACGGCGAAGATAAATCCGAAAGTCCCAAATCAGTGATCGCTTTTTTGAATGCACCACCGTTTTGGGCGGCGGGTCTGGCGGTGTTGCTTAATATCAATCATGTTGTTGCACCGGATTGGCTGACGGGCGTACTGCAAAAATTGGCAGGGGCAGTGGTGCCTTTGATGCTTTTCTCGCTAGGTTTAGCCTTGAGTTGGACGGCAGTCAGAGTCCGTAATATTCCCTACGTTATGCCGGTCATTGTGATAAAAATGTTGTTGATGCCGTTATTTGCGCTGCTGTTGATGAGTCAACTCAGCATAACCGGTGATTACCGGGCGGCCGCAGTGTTGGATATTGCCATGCCAAGTATGGTGTTAGGGATTGTCTTTTGTGATCGTTATCATCTGGACAGCTCACTTTATGCAATGGCCGTTACGGTGACGACCGCACTCAGTTTAATCACTCTGCCCTTGTGGCATGGTCTATTGATGAAGAGTTTTACATGAATCCGACACTGGAAATATTTTCCCAAGGCGAAGAGGTTGTTACCGGGCAAGTCGTCGACAGCAATGCCGCGTGGCTGGCGCAAGAGGCTGTGCAGTTAGGTTTTACGGTGACCCGTCATACCTCGGTAGGCGACAAACTGGATGATTTGGTGGCGTTGTTGCGAGAAATTTCCAGTCGCGCCGATTGCTGTTTATGTACCGGCGGCTTGGGGCCAACCACCGATGATTTAACCGCCGAAGCCGTCGCCCAGGCTTTCGGTTTGTCGCTGGAATTTGACGAAACTGCGTTTGCGCGAATCAAACAGTTTTTTGATCGTCGTAATCGAGCCATGCCCGACTCCAACCGTAAACAAGCCATGTTGCCGCACGGTGCCTTGCGATTGGATAACGAATGGGGCACCGCGCCCGGTTTTGCGCTGCAAGCCGGGCGCTGCTGGTTTGTGTTCATGCCCGGCGTGCCTTCGGAAATGCGTAATATGTATTTGGAAAAAGTACAAGCTACGCTGCAACAACGCTTTGTATTGCAGCCGCAAACTTTGATCACCATAAAAACCATCGGTATTGGCGAATCGGATTTACAGCAACGAATTAAATCGGTAGTTATCCCCGATAATGTGCAACTTGGCTTTCGCGCCAGCTTGGCAGAAGTGCAAACAAAATTGTTGTTTTCGCATGATTACCCATCAACAGCTATTGATGATTTAGTGAAGTCCATTGCCGGACAAATAGGCGATGCAGTGTTTGCTATTGATGGTTTGGGTGCGGCCAGCGGCGATGTAATTACCGTAATTGATCAGTTAATGACTGACGGCAAGCACACTCTGGCTGTAGTTGAAACCGTCAGTCAAGGCATGATTGCCAGCTACTGCACCGCACTGCCTTGGTTGCTGGAAGCTCGCTATCAACAAACATCACCCATTAATAACGACGATTTTTGGGAAGTTGCAAAAAACATTGCCATGACTACTCAAGCCCAAAGCAGCGCCGATTTTGTGCTCGTGCAATTGCATGATGCCGATTTAAGCGCAATTCAAGACAAAGATAGCGCCATCGTTCTATATAATGTCCTACTTACTGGACACCAGTTTCATCAAACCACACATACCGTGGCCGGTCCCGGCAAACGCAAACAACACCAGGCCGCCTTACTGGCGCTGGATTTATTAAGACGCTTTTTACAACACAAAGATCTCTGATATGCCTTTATTACGCTTAACCAATGTCTCCATCGCTTTCGGTACTCATGCTTTACTAAAGGATGCTGAATTCCAGCTTGATCCTGGCGAGAGAGTAGGATTATTGGGCCGCAACGGCGAAGGCAAATCGACCTTAATGAAAATTATCGCCGGAGATATTCTGCCCGATCATGGTGATATTTGGCGGCAGCCCGAATTAAGACTGGCTTGGCTGGAACAAGCCCCGGACTTACCTGACGATGCCACCATTTACGATGCCGTCGCTGGTGGCTTAGGCGATTTGGGTGGCTGGATTACTCGCTATCATGCGCTGTCCATGACCATGTCTTACGATGATGACAAAGCCTTGCAAGAGCTTGGCGACCTGCAGCACAAATTAGAAGCCCACAACGGCTGGCATTTTCAGCAACGGGTTGAAACCACCTTAAACAAACTGGATTTGCCCGGCGAGCTTAAAATCAGCGGCTTGTCCGGCGGCTGGAAGCGACGGGTTGCACTGGCACGAGCGCTGGTTATTGAGCCTGAAGTATTGCTGCTTGATGAGCCGACCAACCATTTGGATTTTGAAAGTATTGCCTGGCTGGAAGAGCAAATGCTTAATTTTCAGGGTGCGGTGTTGTTCGTGACGCATGACCGGGCCTTTTTGCAAAAATTAGCCACCCGAATTATTGATCTTGATCGCGGCAATCTGGTGTCATGGCAGGGCACCTATGACGATTACTTACGTCGTAAAGCCGCCGCGCTTGAAGACGAAGCCAACCAAAATGCCGAGTTTGATAAAAAACTGGCAGAAGAAGAAGTCTGGATTCGCCAAGGCGTTAAAGCCCGACGCACTCGTAACGAAGGCCGCGTCAGAGCCTTGGAAAAACTGCGCGACGAACGCGCCCAGCGTCGTAATCAGCAAGGCACCAGCAAGCTTACCTTGGGACGCGGTGATGCTTCCGGCAAAAAGGTTATCGAAGTCACAGACATTAACTTTGCATACCAAGACCGCCAAATCATCAAGAATTTTTCCACGCTTATTCAACGCGGCGACAAAATCGGCCTGATCGGACCTAACGGCGCGGGCAAATCGACGTTATTAAAGTTGCTGCTTAAACAACTGGAACCCGATAGCGGTATCGTCGATCAAGGCACTAAGCTGGAAATCGCCTACTTTGATCAGCTGCGCGATCAACTCGACCCGGAAATATCCGTTGCCGATACCGTGGCCGATGGTAATGACTTTATCGACATTGCCGGTAACAGACGCCATGTGATGTCTTATTTGGGTGACTTCTTATTCGCTCCGGCCAGAGCGCGTTCACCGGTAAAAAGTTTATCGGGTGGTGAAAAAAACCGCTTATTGCTGGCGCGTTTATTCACCAAGCCTGCCAACTTAATCGTCATGGACGAACCGACCAACGACCTTGATTTAGAAACCCTGGAATTGCTGGAAGAAAAATTGGTCAACTATGATGGCACCTTGTTATTAGTCAGCCATGACCGCGCCTTTTTGGATAACGTCGTTACCAGCGTTTTTGTGCTTGAAGGCAATGGCGAAGTACAAGAATTTATTGGTGGCTACACCGATTGGATTGCCTATACCGAAATGGTAAAAAAAACTGAAGTAGCAAAAAAGCCAGTGGTGGAAAAGTCGACTAAATCGACCACTTTTGTAGCGCCACCGGCGACGGCTAAGAAAAAGCTCAGCTTCAAAGAACAACAAGAGCTGGATAAGTTGCCAGCATTGATTGATCAACTGGAAACGCGGCAGGCTGAATTAACTCAGCAAATGGGTCGGCCTGAATTTTATAAACAGGAGGCAGGGGCGGTTGCAGCCGTTTTGGAGGACTTAAAGCAAACTGAAGAAAATTTGGAGTTAGCTTTTAAACGTTGGGATTTACTGGAAGCGCAAAAATAGTTGCTGTGCTTAAAGTCGGATTGACAATCAGCAATCCGACTTTAAGAGTTTTTGTTAATTACAGGGAGAGACCTTTAGGGCAGGTATAAGGTGGTGTGCCTTGGCAGAGCCCCCAAAACTTTCCAAACTGGCCTTCATTGCTAGGCTTCCAGTTTTCTTCGAAAGCTTCGAAAACAACGCCCGACCATTGGTGTTTTGCCAATTCCTTAAAGGTTTGCTTCATCACTAGCAGTTGATTCTTTTTGCTGGCAACACCGCAATGCTGTTTGGTGTGGATATTATATTCCGTTGCGCCTTTAGGGCCGCTTGGCCAGCCGAACTCGGTGACAATGACATCCTTTTTCTTATAAGTGCGGCGCAGGTCTTTAATTCTGCTGATGTGGAATGCCGCAGCTTCTTTTGCGGTTGTGCACGGGTAAAGGTCCGCGTGTTTGTTTTCCCACCAAGGAAATATATTTATACCAATCCAATCTACTTTCTTAGCGAAAGAGGTTGGTTTGCAGGGTGATGTGCGATTGCACCATTCCCACCAGGTATCTATGGTGGTAATTGGCTGACTGACGCCAGCTTTGTGTAAATCATCAATACAACGCGTAATTTCTCCGTCGAATTGGAAACCATTTCGAGTTCTTACTTCTGAGCCGCAGCTCAGTTTGATAATGGTGTTTGGAAATGCTTTGGCGACTTCAATACCGCTGGCTATGGATTTGCTGTTTGAAGCTATGTCTTTGTCCAGCCAGATGATGGCGATGACTTTAATATGTCGGGCTTCTGCGGCTGCAAAGGTATATTCAAGTCCACCCATTACCCCGTAAGTCATAATGCAACGGAATGGAGTTTCCTTAATCAATTTATCAAGCAATTGGTCGATCAATTCTCTTGATGGTGGCGCCCCGTTATCAGGGGTTAAATTACCCACATAGGGACTAAAGGCCGCACATTGTAATGGCCCTTGATGCTTGCTGATGGGGGCCGTTACATTGGTTTTGTCAATTAGTTCCGGTGGAAGCGGCTCGGCGGCTTTTGCGATTTGCCAGTGCATAAATAACATGCAGATCAAGATTGATAACGCGGATTTCATAGTGCTCCGTAACGGGGGTTATAACGATGATTGGGGATTACAAACTTTGAAAACACTAGATGAGGTCATTACTTACAAATCAAAAAGTAGATCCTCCGTTATTGTAATCAAAGTTACCAGGACATTGTCGACGCAAAGTAAAATAAATATCATTGAATTTAAAGACTACCTATTTTTTGGGTGTGGACGCTTCAAACTGCTGCTGAAAATTATAGGCTGTAAATTGTGTTCTGGTTGGCGCGTTTAAATAAAGGAGGTGGTTTTGCAGGATCAGACTAGGATTAAAATTAGTATGGGTCGGTTAACTAGTTGTTTTATCGGTTGATGTTAACAATTTTAGTTTATTCCGTTGTCTTGATGCATCAATATGCAGCTAGAAGGGGAGGTTGGGGGCGTGGATCTGTCGTAGAAGTAAGCGGCATTTACTGTAAAATGCTTAACTAACACTATTTAGTGTGTTCTCAACTTATTGGAGTATGGTTTGAAAGACTGGGTTTCTTTTTTAACTAAACCATTCACAGTATGGCGAAAACTATGGCACGCCATCTTGTCGATGCATTTTCCGATTGCCTATAAATTGGCGGAAATTTTTACGCTCATTATTACTCTTGGCATGGTGAGTTTAGGTGTAGTGATTGCCCGTGATCAGACCAATATGCTTGAACAGCAGATGGTCGATGCCAGTAGCACAGTTGTTAAGCTACTGGGGCAAATTGCAGAGGAACCATTGCTTGCTGATGATAATTTGACCTTGGCTGGCGTTGTCAATAATCTGATCGAGAAAAACGAGTTGTTAGATGCTGCTGCCATTTACACTGTTGATTTAAATCCGATGGTGCATGCTGGATCTTTACCGGATCCGGAAGTCATAAATTCCAACGCTGGTCATGAGTCAATGTTTCATTACAGCGTGATTCCAGAACAATATGAGAGCTCCAAAACTCTGGTGGGTTTACTCAATCCTATGCAAGTTAAAGGCACGATCGTTGGTTATGCTTTTATCGGTCTTGATCGAACCAAATTAGAAGCCGCTAAACAGCAAACCTTTCAAACCGTTGCAATAGCTACCATGCTGCTAATATTGATAGGATTTTTGGCTTCTGTTGTATTAGGTAAACGGATGGCGCGCCCGATACATCAATTAGTTGACGCCAGTAAGGCTATTGCAGCAGGTAATTATCAATTTCGCTTTGTCGAACGCCGTAATGATGAGCTAGGTGAGCTTATGCAGGCAATGAACGAAATGTCTGATGAATTACTGGAAAAAGACAGAGTTAAAGAAACGTTTTCACGTTACGTTGCGCCAGAAGTCGCCAAGGAAGTGCTGGGTAATGTGGGCCAAGCCGATTTGGGTGGGCGTCATGTCAATGCCAGTGTTTTATTTGCTGACATTGTAGGATTCACCACAATTTCAGAAAATATGCCGCCAGAAGAAGTCAGTGAGTTGCTCAATGAGTATTTTGGCAACATTGCAAAGAGTGTTAGTGCCTATCGTGGTCATGTTGATAAGTATATTGGTGACTGCGTTATGGCCGTATTCGGTACGCCAGAGCATGATGGAGAGCATGCTCAAAATGCAGTGCAATGTGCAATCCTAATTCAACAGATGGTCTCAGTCATCAATGAGAAACGTAGAGAGCATGGTCTGATCGAGTTGATTTTTCGGATTGGTATTAACACTGGCGGAATGGTAGCAGGCAATATCGGTTCGGCAGAGCGGATGGAATATACGGTTTTAGGGCGTGCGGTCAATGTGGCATCAAGATTATCGGGTGCTGCTGCGCCAGGGGCAGTTTTGATCAGTGACTCAACTTATGAGGCTATTCAGCAAATTGATTATATTCAATGCCGGTCAAGCGGAGTAGTGACATTGCGTGGTTCAACTCAGCCGGTGGCTACCTATGTGGTCGATGATATTGTTGGCAAGATGCGTCATTTTATGAATTTCAAGTTATATAAAATTCTAAATTATTCGGAAGAAATTGTATGAAAGTATTGCGAGGGATTTTAGCTGCCTCCGTGTTTTTCGAAGTTAGTTGCGCCTTGTTTCCCCCTTCCGGCAGTGTGAGTGAGCAAGTTAATTACTGGCTGGATAAACAGGAATATGGTAAAGCCATGGACGTTGTTGCTACCTTGCAAGAACACCCCGATCCGGAAGTAAGTGACCCCCAAACGCTGCAAGATAAAATCTCTGATCAATCGTTACGCTATGAACAGCAAGTTATTATTGAGGCAGATAAAGCCTTAGCTAAAGAAGATTGGCGTTCTGCACTGGATCTGTATCAAGAGGCAATGGAGCGCTTGCCGACTAGCAAAAAGCTAAAAGAAGGTCAGCAGCAGCTGGAAAAGAAACAGCAGGCAAGTCTTGCCAAATTGCAATTAGATTTATTAGTGTCTCAGGGAGAGGCTGTCTACAACGAGCTGTTAATTAATCAGCAAGTTGCTGCTACAAACCCAAAAGATTGGTTGGTTAAATATAAACTGGATAGTAAAGCTGACGAGGCTGCTAAATTAGCTAATGAGCTGGCCGAATATGGCCGTCGCGGTTTGGCTGAAGGTGATATGGCGCTGGCTAAGCGCACATTGCCTTTGGCTGCCAAGCTTTCTTCAGCGCCTGATATCAAAACAGCCTACGATCGATATCGTCAGCTACAAGATGAAGAAGATGTTCGGGCCGCTGAAGAGCAAGAACGCATTGTCGTGGAAGAAGAGCAAAAGCAGAAATCTCAAAGAAAGGTCTACGAAAAACAAATTAAGAAAAAGCAAAAGGTGGTAGTTGCCCGAAATCAAGACCTGGGTGATGATTTGCTGACCGAGTTTAAGAATGCTTATGCTGAGGGGCGATTTGCAGATGCGCTGCAGTTACGGCAAAAATTGGTAAAACTAAATTATGATAATGCTGAATTTCAAGGGTTGAGTGGTGACTTGAGCAATAATATTGCCAAGCATGTAAAGCATTTAACCGATATCGGTACTCAGCACTATAGTCGTCAACAGTATGAGCAGGCCTTGCAGAAGTGGCAGGAAGCCCAAGTATTGGATCCTCAAAACGAACAACTGAAAGCCCATGTTGAGCGGGCCGCCAAGGTATTGGAAAAATTAAAAAACTTAAAGCACAAACAAGAAGTTGAAGTGGAGCCCGCTGCGACTCCTCTTAAATAAAATTTAAATAAAAAAAGCCGGCAACTTTTGCAAGTTGCCGGCTTTTTTTATGTGGGACTATCGTTTTATCAAACCAAGCGCGCGGTCAATAATAAGTTGTCGGTTGATAATCGCTATGTAAGCGAATATTCCTAATAGTATGCCGTAAAGCAGTTTCTCAAATGCCGAGCTGGAATTATCCTGAACCAATAGGTCAGAAGCTTTGCGTTGGGGAACCACGTTTTGCACGGCGGTTTTGGCGGGTTGAAAAGCGGCTTTAAGATCGGGTAATCCAAGGCTGTTCCAGGCATCATAGTCTTGCCAAGCCGGGTAATTGCGTTGCCAGAATTCTTTGGTGAAGTATTGCGCCAAACTCATGCCGTGTGCTTTTGGGATGCCTCGTTCGTCCAAATAACCTTTGTAAACTACGAGACTGATATCGCCACCTTCGCCAACACCATTGGTGGTAAAGGATTTTTCCACATGGTCATGGAACATCCAGATGCCTTGACCAAAGCTATTTAGACCGTCATCAACGCCGCTCAACTCCAGATCAATACGCTGAGCCGGCACCATGCCATGGACATCGCGTTGTATATAAGAACCGGGGCCGTTATCAACACCGTCATAATGCGTAATGGTGGGTTTGTGGCCATGAATATGAACCGCCATGGCTTCTGTGTGGCCATTTAAAACACGCAGTTTAACTTTTTGATTTTCTTCCATTTCAATCAAAGACTCGCGTAGTGTGTACGGAAATGAACGGCCATTGAGCATGAAGTAATCATCGGTGGCGTCCGTTGTGTCATATTCCATGTTCATGTGTTTGGCAATCAGCCGCGGATCATTGGCTGATCTTGCTACCAATTCATGCAGTTCTTTGTCTGCTGTTTGATAATGTAAATCGTATTCGCGTGAATATTTTTCCAGTACCGCCACAGAAGGATGGCGCACTTGACCTGCGCCGACGTTTAAGGTTTGCGGCCAGTTGTTCGGTCGATTTTCCTCGACCACAAAAATACCCTGTAAACCCATTGGGATATGGGTATGTGGCTGTACATGGCAGTGATAATACATGGTGCCTGGTTGGCGAGGCTTGATGACATAAGTCTTACTTTGCCCTGGCATGACATCCATTTCACTTGTTTGGCCGACGCCATCATTACCACCACCGCCATGGTCCATATAAGGATGATCTATGCCATGTAAATGGATAGAATGCGGCAGGTAGTGGGTATTTTCCAGTACGAGCCAAACGACATCGTCCTGCTCAACACGAATCACCGGTGAAGGCACCCGCAACAGTGGGTTGGCTATCGATTCATAGAGGCTCCGGGTAGACATGTCCCGGGTTTTTGGCGCGTACACCCAGAAGGTAGGTTGTATGCCAGGGGCTATGTCGAAAGTGGTGATGGGATCTCTTACATCAGGGGAGCGCCCGTTAAGTTCAACGACTTCGAGTTTGATTATAATTTTGTCCGGATCGCCATCACCATCCATATCATCAGACATGGTGATTGCGTCAGCGGCGAGCTGGGTCTGCATTAGCGTATTCATTGAAATGCCGTTTGTGCCTTTAACGAAGGCGGCAATATCAGCGGGATTATCAGGATCACAAAGATGCGACGCTTGAATTTTTACGCCATCAATTTCCTGTTCATTTCGCCACTCGGCCGGTGTGAAGTCGGAGCATACGGCTTCTACCTCCCCTAGTTTAATTTTGCCCGAAGGCGGTAGATCATTTGCAGCCTGCGCCCATGAACTGATAAGCAGTGAGCAGGTGCCCAAAATAAAAGGATTCAAGTGTTTACGCATACAAAGACCTCTGGAGTGATACGCTATAAAAACGAACTATCTAAAATAGACAGTTGTTTAATAATTGGACCATTTTAACCGATTGCAATGAATAATCCATTTTAACCACTCACATACACTTGGCAATCGAGCGTTGTGTTAGGTTATTTCTGAATGAATTGACATAGAGGTGAGTACAGAGAGCCTAATTTCATCATCAATTATGAGAAAGTTTTTTGGGCTTAATTTAAATGATTGGCTATTTTTAGTGTATCCACCTGATAGAAAGTAAACTAAACACTATAATCTGTTCACAATTTTTAACTCATTCTGTCCATCTATCTTTTTAGGGGCGGTATCGTCGTTACCATTAGGTGACTTCTTAGGGCATATTTTTAACTTCTAAAATTTAATGAGAAAGCTATGTTTGTAATTATTGGATACCTAATAATTTTGGGATGCGTATTGGGCGGCTTTATGTTGGCTGGCGGGCATCTGGGGGTTTTAGTTCAACCCGTTGAGGTGCTTATTATTGGCGGCTCGGCTTTTGGAGCGTTTCTTGCTGGTAACTCCATGCATACCGTAAAAGCGGCATTGGCCGGTGGTACGGGGACAATGAAGCCAAACAAGTTTAATAAAGATTTTTACGTGCAATTGTTATTAAGTTTTAATGCTCTTAGTCAAAAGGTACGGCGGGAAGGTTTATTGGCGTTGGAAGCGGTTGTTGAAAATCCTGAAAGCAGTTCCGTATTTGGGGAAAAGGTATTGGCCGATCACCATTTAATGGATTTTATTTGTGACAATTTGCGTTTGATCACTACCGGAGTGGATGTAAATCAACTTGAAGATCTTATGGATCAAGCGATAGAAGTTCACCATGAAGAAGGCCATGCCCCTATCAAAGCGGTTCAGAATGTGGGTGATGGTATGCCCGCTTTCGGTATCGTTGCGGCAGTAATGGGTGTGGTTCACACCATGGAATCTGTAGGTATTCCGCCTGCAGAATTAGGAAAGTTGATCGCTGCAGCGTTGGTGGGTACCTTTTTAGGTATTTTGTTGGCCTATGGTTTTGTTGGTCCGGTAGCTGCAGTAATGGCTGATCGACTGGAGGCAGAAGGCAATGCCTATAAATGTGCTCAAAAAGGTTTATTGAATTGCGCAAAGGGAACGTCACCCGCGATGACAGTAGAGTTCATGCGTTCAGTTATTGCCTCTGAAATGCGTCCTGGCTTTACCGAAATGGAAGAGCAATTGAAAGCCGCTAAGGGGTAATAGCATGGCCGAACAACCGATAATTATAAAAAAAGTCATCAAAAAGGGCGGGCACGGTCATCATGGCGGTGCTTGGAAAGTGGCTTATGCCGATTTCGTTACTGCGATGATGGCCTTCTTTTTACTGATGTGGCTACTTGGATCAACGGATGAAGCCACCAAAAAGGGGATTTCTGAATATTTTCAGGATCCTTATAAAGTATCACTCAATGGTGGGGAAGGTGTCGGTGATCGGACGAGTATTATTCAAGGTGGTGGCGATGATTTGACTACTAAGGACCAAGGTCAGGTAGACAAAGGGCAGCCCATTACTTCTGAAGAAATTTCAGAAGAGGAATTGGCACGCAGGGCGGAGCAACTGGAAAAAGAGAAATTGGAGAAATTAAAGGAAAAGATCCAGGAAATGGTGGAGGCCAATCCAAATTTAAATGAATATAAAGAGCAAATTAGATTGGAATCGACACCTGAGGGTTTGAAAATACAGGTGGTCGATGCAAAAAATCGCCCGATGTTCAAATTGGCTAGCTCCGGAATCGAGCCTTATGCGCAAATGATTTTAAGAGAGCTGGCGCCTGTAATTAATGAGCTGCCCAATAAAGTCACTATCAACGGTCATACCGATGCCTTGCCTTACCCGGCAAACCGAACCGGCTATTCAAATTGGGAGCTTTCTAGCGATAGAGCCAATGTGGCTCGTCAGCAATTGACCCAAGGCGGATTTAGTGAAGATAAGGTTCTAAGAGTTGTGGGTCTGTCCTCAAGTATTCCCTATAACGCTGAGAACCCAACAGATCCGATGAATAGACGAATATCGATAATTGTAATGAATAAAAAAGCTGAGCAACAGGTGTTGGAAGAGGCTGGTGGCAAACATTCTGAAAGTGATGTTGGTGCACCAGTCTTACCAAAAATGACGACGAATATTCAGCAAAATACTAAGATCACTCCGCCTTGATGACTTAAGGCTTTCCTCTGAACCAACGTTTTGAATTAATAAGCGCTTAAACTGATGCAATTAATCAAAGCGTTGGCTTGTCAGGCTTTAGCTATCATTATCACCATCCTACTAGCAAAAATAGTACCTCAGTACATGCACGGATTGGTGCTTGTACTTTCCCTTCAAGGAATTGTTGCTGCGTTGTTTTCGTCGATGACGCATCAACCAGTCTGGTGGATTCCAATCCATTTGCTTTTTTTGCCCCTTGCATTCGGTTTATTGAATGCCAATCTTCCCGCTTGGATTTATTTGACGATATGGCTTGTATTGATGTTAATTTTCTGGGGAACTGTTAAAGGAGATGTGCCGCTGTATTTGTCATCTGATGCTGTGACAAGAGCTATTATTAAATTGGTCGAGCAGGAAAATGTGGGTAATTTCTGTGAGCTTGGAGCGGGGATTGGTACAGTTGTTGTTCCGTTAGCAAAAAACCTATCAACTTTACGAATTGAAGCAGTGGAAAGAGCGCCGTTGCCGCTAATAATAATGAAATTGCGTTGTTGGTTATTGCACAACGTGACGGTACAGAACAAAAACTTATGGGATTGTGATCTAGGGGATTTTGATCTGGTGTTTACTTTTTTATCGCCATTGTTTATGGAGCAAATAGGCGAAAAAGTAAAAAAGGAAATGCGCTCAGGAAGTTTGTTTGTTTCTTCTTCTTTTATCGTCCCCGATTGGCAACCGGAGTCTGTTATTGAACTTCAAGATGCGCGAGGAACACTACTATTTTGTTATCGAGTTTAACTTGGAGACGATTTTTCGACATCCATGTCCTTAATCAAGTCTAAAATTTGGGCAGCTGATTTATTCGAGGTCAGTTAAATATAAATCTTCAATAAGCTTTCTTTCTTCAGCAGTCAGCAGCACCCTGGCGTATTTTTTTAGCGAACGACTTTGTTCTGCAAGCTGTTGCTGACGACGATCCGGGTTGCGCCTCTCGTTACTTCGACGATTGTCCACTCTTCGATTGGTTTTAGGCCAGGCCAAATAGTTTTGTTTTATGTGTTCCTCCCATTCAGGAGATCCAAAAGCATAAGGCACTTTACGGCGGTCTTCCACTCGTCGAGTTTCATTGGATCTGCGTAATTCTTTCCGCAAGTTGATTATGTTCATGTATCACCTTCTACTAATGTCTATCAGCGCATTCTTACATACACGAGCGCTAGTTAAAAACAATTTCTTAGTAAGTCTATAGGTTTTTATATCTACTAATATCAAATAATCCAGCATTTTCAGGATTTTTGCTGAGATGCTTTTTGTTAAACCAATCGTATTGTACCCAAATGTCAGAATTGGTCCGGCGTATTGCAAATTCACCGAAGAATAAGTCTAGTTCAGCATTGGTTTCGGTGTGTTGTAAACGATCAATAAATCTACTTAACTGCTGTTTAGGTACGGAAAAAAACTGGTTGGGGTAACTGCCTATAAATCCGGGAACAACTGTCAGTGTGTCTTTTTCCGGTTCTCGTCTAAAGTTTTCCGCAAAAATAAAGGAAACATTCAGTAACTTTTTATTGCGAATTAATGTGTAAACTGGATCTTGCTCTGGGTTGTCGGTGAGTACTCTAAGAAACGTGAGTTCTGGTAATGCCGCAATTTTTAACCCATCAAGATTTGCCAGTTGACGCATCATCTCATCTATTTGTTGCTCTTCTGAAGATGTGTTCGGCCTTTTGCAATTTGCTTCAATACAGCGATTTATAAGATCTATGTGCCCAGGATTTTTTGTTATCTTTTGCTCAAGTTGGCTATACAACTCATGCTTATAATCGTTTGATTGGTAGCTAACCGCTGGTTCGGCATCGTTACTGAATTTAGGCGTCGCAAAAAAATTATAAATTTTGAAATCGATGCCTTCATACCAACTGTCATGTAATTGCTGTCTGTCCTTACTTGGAACAAACCGCAGGAAGTTATTTTCAGCTTCCATGCGTAAAAAATCCATGTACAAACGCGTCGTTACTTGATGTCCTGCACTACCGTAAACATTGTATCCCGCTACTAATAAGTAATGGATACGTTCAAATAATGGATAGTCAACGACCCAGGCGGTTAATGGTGTTTTACCCATTAAGCCTTTTACAACTGTTGCATTGTCATCGTGGCGAAACACTGTTAGCAGTGCATTTTCATTTTGACCATCACCCTGCCAGAGGGAATTCAGGCTCATTGGTTGAGATTGTAACTTCTTGGAGAAGGCTTCTTTGTGATTCAGATATCGATTCTGCAAGCCATTAAACTCACGCCATTCCAAAAAGCCAATGTTCTCACCGTGGGATGCAGGCATTTTTAATAACTGATGGTTCTCTGCCAGGAAACGCGTCAATTGAGGATTTAGCTCTGGCTGAGGTCTTAAAAAGGCCACCCAAAATTGATCTCTGATAACGTTGAGAGCAGCTTGCCCTCTACATACCGGGCCTTTGATGAAGCCGGAGAAAAAATACTGCGCATCATCCAGTAAAAATTGGTAGCGCGAGGAGGCCGGTATTTGCGCAAACGTCTGAAAAGGATTGGCAGCGGCATCGAGTTGGTAACTTGGTAATTCAGTGACTTGGTAGTCAGGTGTTAAAAATAGCTCACGGAAGCGGAGCATTTTTTGTGCACTAAGCTGATAGACGAAGTGATCTTTGTCGACAATCGTCGATATGTTGGGGCGAAACCGATAATAAAACTTGCCGCCTGGATCATCAAATGGCCGGGAGCTTTTTAGTTCGACAATCGGCTGGCCTGGCGGTGTTCTGGAACGGACTAGTTTGTAAAATTCATCAGCCGGTTGGCCTTCAAAATGCAAATCGCCGATAAATAAATGTTCATAAATATAACGGGCACTAAGCTGTTTTTTGAGAGATTGGCGAGAGCCTGATAATTCGCCGTTAAAAAAAACTTCCCAATGATTTATTTCAGCATTGGCCGCGCGAGATAATTCAAATTTACTGTCATTTTTAGCGCCTTGCTGGATCCATGTTAATAAGGTGTTTTCTTCTGATGCAGTAAGTGCCGGCAGTCCGTAGGGCATACCCCAGTGCGGATGTTTGCTTTGAAAGCTATTAAACTCTTCCGGCTTTGGACATTGCAGAGTACGGTCCAAATCTAATTTAATATCAGCTGGTAATTTTCCTGTGGCTGGTAGGGGATGGTTACGTTTTAATTGCAGTAATTTGGCAATCAACGAGTTATCAAGATTATTTTCCGGTGTGGATGATTGCTCATTAATCACGGAAAAAAACTCTCTATTCCGCCAACCGGTGGTGCTGGTTTCATCAATAAAAAGACGAGTAGGTTCAACGGCTTTTAAACGCTCGTAATCGTAGATTGGATTTTTAGTGGCACCCCGCGACAAGCCTTCAAACGAAGTGAGTTTAAGTTGGCAGGGCGAATCGTAACAGCCGTGACAAGCAACGCATCGACTGTCCAAAATTGGTTTGACATCGTGGATATATGACAGTGGCTTTTGCTTGATATCAACTTCACCAGCCCAACTTGTCGATGGGATTATTGATAGGCCAAGGCACAAGGTAAAAAATAACAGCCGAAAAAAACTCATCATATTGGTGCTTTCCTAAAATTGTCAGGCTGCTTTGAGTCGTTTAATGGTGCGTCCTTCAAAGAGAATTGCGGTGAGTATATATAGTAATAATAACGTGGCTGGGAGCAGTCCCTTAGGCCAGGTATTAATATACTGCAAGTGTTGGTAGGCAAAAAAGATAGTCGTGCCTAAACCGATGTAACCCAGCAAACGTTTGAGGTCGTATTTGACGGGATAAAACCGTTGACCAAGCAAGTATGAAACTATTGCCATGCCACTGTAACATGCCAGCGTAGCCCAGGCTGAACCGATATAACCGAACGCTGGTATCCATTGTATATTAAGAAAGATGGTGAGAGCCGCTCCGGCTACTGATACCAAGGCGCCCAGCAAGGTATGGTCGGTAAGCTTGTACCAAATGGAAAGATTGACATAAATGCCTAAAAACAGGTTGGCCATTAACAAAATAGGCACCACGTCGAGTCCAACACGGAATTCTTCGCCGACAAAATATTTGAAAAAATCGAGAAATAAGGTGACCAGTAAAAAAATAAAGACACAAAAAATGACAAAAAAATTGAGTACAGTCGCGTAAATAGATTTTGCGTCATTTTGGTCAGAGTAGGAAAAGAAAAATGGCTCTGCTGCATAGCGAAATGCCTGAATAAACAAGGACATCAAAATTGATAATTTATAACAGGCACTATAAATGCCTAGCATCTGCAATTTGGTTTGATTGTCGTATGGCAAAAGATGTTTGAGTAGCACACGGTCGAGCATTTCATTGATGATGCCGGCAAAACCGATAACGACCATCGGTAATGAATATCGCAACATCTGTTTGAACAGAACCCAATCGAATCGCCAGCCCATGCTTTTAAATTGGGGGGCAAGCAGTAAGAATTTACCCAGGCTGGCCAACAAATTGGCAACAAAGATGTAACCAACACCAAAAGCCGGGTAATAAATCCACGCCAGCCATGATTGCGGGTTTTGTGCGTAGGCCTTGGGGCAATAGACAATAAAAAACAGGCTGAGTATCACGGCGATCAGAATTTCAATGATCTTAATGCTGGCGAAACGCAGAGCCTTGTTTTCCGCTCTGAGTTTGGCAAAGGGCAATGCGGCAATTGCATCCAGCATCAAAATCAAGGCAAAACTTAGCACATATTCCGGATGTTCCGCATATTGCAGTGCATCGGAAAGTGGTTGCTGTATTAGGGCAATAACCGAAATGAACAGCACATTGATCAGCACAATAAAAATCAGTGCGGTTGAATAGGCTCGATCCTGTTCCGGCTGCTCTTTATTACGAAAGCGAAAGTAGCCTGTTTCAAATCCAAACAGTAAAAACACAGAAAAAAAGCCTGCATAGGCATAAAATTCTGAAACCACTCCATATTCTGCCGCCGAAAAAAAATAGGTATAGAGCGGGACTAACAGGTAATTCAAGAAACGACCAAAAATACTGCTGAGTCCGAAAATGGCGGTTTGGGAGACTAATTTTTTTAAGATACCCATGGATCTTTGTGAGAAGTGGCTAAAGAGAAATAAGAAAAATCGTGCGGAGCATTGAGCAAAGTGAGCTAGTGGTTGGACAATTTCACCCGATTTCTGCCTTCTGATTTGGCTTGGTAAAGCGCTTGATTTGCTGCGTCGATGAGTGTTGCGATGTCTTGATATTGGGGGAATTCTGCGATGCCGGCGCTAAAGGTAACCGAAAATTCACGCTGATGAACGCCAAACTTGAGTGCACTGAATTTGCGCAGTAATTCCCCCACCAGTAATTTAGCTTGTGTGGCAGTGGTATTGGGCAATATTAACGCGACAACCTCGCCACCAAAGCGCGCGGCGGTATCTACGGCCCGCAAACGTCGGTTAAATAAGGCTCCCCAGGCCTTTAACACTTCGTCACCAATTTGATAGCCGAACTGTTCATTAATATGGCTAAAGTGGTCCAGATCCAGCATGACGTAGGAAAAACTGTATTTATGCTGTCTGTTTTTGCTGGTGACTTGTTGTAGATGGTCATCGAGAGTCGTTCGGTTTAGTAAGCCGGTTAGTCCATCGCGTACCATCATTTCCTGAATAATTCTCGAACGTTTGACTTTTGTCTCAATCGCTGCAATGAGTTGGTCAGGTGTCATGGATTTCACAAAGAAATCCTCCCCTGCAACAAGCAATACGTGCCGATGCTCTTCAATAATTTGTTCGTCGGCCCAAAATACAATCGACGTGCTGGAGTAGGCGTAGTGCTGCCTAATGTTTGCTGCCATTTCCAGGCCATTGAATTCGCGCAAATGCAAATCGATCAATACCAGTTCCGGTTGAAAATCAATTAGGGCTTCTAAGAGATTTTCAGGTTGGCTAAGTAGGCTCGTTTTTATGCCATTTTGCTGCATCACCAAACGCAATCCCTCAGCCGAGGCACGGTCGTCATTAATGATAAGCACTCGGTAAACGGATTGTTCGCAGACAAGTTGTTGAGAATGAATGAAGTCAACGAGCTCGTCAGTGGGTATGGGAGAAACGAAATACGCCGCTGCTCCTGCATGAGCAGCACTTAAGCGCGCATGCATGTCATCTTGTCTTGCCAAGATGACAATAGCCGGAGATGCCTGTTGACTTTGTTTGAGCCATTCTATATAGCTTAAATCAATATGGGCCTGGGAACTGTCGAAATTAATCAGTAGGGCTACCGGCTTATGTGATTCGATTTCAGGCAATAAATGTTGTGAATCAGGGATGATCATTGTATGAATTCCCTGGTCATTCAGGAGACAGCTTATAGCTTTTGTTTGTTGGTCAGTGATTCCCAACAAAAAGACCAAAGGTGCATCGCTTGCGCGTCTGGAATAAGGATTATAGGAATGCTGATGATTGATAAGATTATGAGCAGCAGTTTCCAGCGCCGCCATTAACATTTCCAAGGTTGATTCTGAATGAATCAGCAGAGGTACCAGATTGACATCCGTTTTCGTCAGTGTTTCTGTCAGTGCTTGCGCAATCTCTGCAACATCAAGGAAACCTGCTGCTTGGCTGTGTGCGGCGAGTTGTTGGGCGTTCGCTATCAGTGCTTTGAAAGCAGGAGCATCGAGATGAGTTTTATGCTGCCAAGCGTGAATGAGCGTAGATAAAGTCGACGGCAAATTCTCAATAAAAAGCAGTTCCTTGGTATTAAACTGCTGCTTTAGTCTGTGATTCGTTGAGTTTTCAGCCATGTGTTTTTGTGATTGCTGTAACGGCGATACTAAGCCTTAGTTTTCAATCAAATAAGACCATTTCTTTTGATGGTATCATACCACTCATGTAGGTGACTAAATCACCTTAGCCGTTAATTATGGTTATGCCAGTGTCGTGTGTTCTTTGTTAAAATCAACAATCAACTTGATCTTCCATCTATTAAAGTTTCAAGAAAATATGTCTGATCATTTAAGTGCTTTCACTGCCTGGCTTGTTGCCTGGCAGCCGACTGGATTTCCAGAATAAAACGCGTTAATGCCAAAAAATAATCAGTTAACTTCGCGATTGCTCCTGCTCTATATTATTTGCGGGTGGCTGCTTATTGGCTGGGCTTTGTATAAGATAGTCGACGACGAAGTCAACACCTCAAAATATCAAGCTCGCTATCTTTCCGAGGTCAGCAAGCAGCTTTCTTTCAAGCTGCAGCCTGGTCCCAGTAGTTCAATTCGTTATCCCGACCATGGTCCCTATGATCAGCGCTTAGGTTATACACTTTTGTCTGATGAGATTGGACGGCTGCAAAAATCCGGCTTTAAAATCACTGCGCAAGCCAGTATTTCACCGACCATGGCTCGATTAGTCGATGACTATGGGCTTTTTACTGTCTATCAGGAGAAAGATCAGGCGGGTCTGAGGATTTATGATCGTGCCGATCAACTTGTTTTTAACGCGCGCTATCCGACTTATGGATATCCCAATTTCCAGGCCATTCCACCCCTGGTTCTGAATACCCTGTTATTTATCGAAAACCGTGAGTTACTTGATCCGCAGCATAGACAGATTAACCCAGCAGTGGAGTGGGATCGCTTCGGTTTTGCTGCCTTGCAGATGATGGCAAAGAAACTGGGAGCCGATATTAACGTGCCGGGCGGCAGTACCCTGGCGACTCAGCTGGAAAAATATCGGCATTCTCCGGACGGCTATACCAAATCTATAGGTGAAAAATTTCGGCAAATGGCCAGTGCGTCCATTCATGCTTATTTATTGGGGCCGGATACTATGGCTATGCGTCAGCAAATCGCGCTGGCGTACTTAAATTCGATGCCCTTGGCAGCGACAGCCAACAAAGGCGAAATTCATGGTTTGGGCGATGGGCTGTCAGCCTGGTTTGGTGCCGATTTTAATGAGGTCAACAAGCTGTTAGGGCAGAATTTGAAGGCATCGGAGCGTGTAACGCCTAGTCAGGCTCAAGCCTATCGGCAAGTGTTGAGTGTTTTGTTGTCACAACGTCGGCCTTCTTATTTATTAGGGGCAGGCCAGGATGCCTTGCAGAGGCTTACCGATAGTCATCTACGCCTATTGGCAGCTCAAGGTGTAATACCAGGATCACTCAGGGATGCTGCGCTAAAAATTAATACCAAGCAACTGCTTAAGGCCAAACCCGTATCGGGCAAGTTTCAAATACAGCAGAAAACGCAAAATGTGCTGCGCAGTCGTCTGGCCAAAGCGCTGGGCGTACCCTCAATCTATGATTTGGATAGGCTGGATTTAACTGTAAAAACCACAATAGATTACGAGGCTCAACAAGCAGTTACAGATGCATTGCGTAAGTTAAGTGAACCGGCAAATGCAAGTGCTGCGGGATTGTTGGGTACCCGAATGCTCAATTCCAGTAACGATTTGACACCAATTGTTTACAGCCTGATGCTGTTCGAACGCGGTACCAAAGGCAATCTCCTGCGAGTGCAAACCGATAACTATGATCAACCGCTGGATATCAATGAAGGTATTCGTCTGGATCTTGGCTCAACCGCTAAATTACGCACCATGGTGCATTATTTGGAATTGGTCGCCGACCTTTATCAGCAATACAAAGGCCGACCAGCGCAGGTATTAAACCGCATAGAAGTGCATCCACGTGATTACTTGACGGCGTGGGTCATTGAGCAATTACGCGCAAATCCTCGCGTCAAACTGGAAGACTTATTGAATCAGGCGCTGGACAGGCGTTATTCAGCCAGCCCTGGCGAGAGTTTCTTTACCGGCGGCGGTCTGCATCAATTCCATAACTTTACCAGTGATGAAGACTACAAAATCATGTCCGTCAGGGAAGCCTTACGTGATTCGGTCAATCTGGTGTTTATTCGCTTGATGCGTGATTTAACCTATCACCATTTGTACAAGCCTGAAGGAATAGCCCGTTGGCTGGAAATTCCTGACGATCCTCGACGGCAGGAATATTTGGAGCGTTTTGCCGATAATGAAGGCATTGTATACTTGAGGCGTTTTTATGATCGCTATCAAGGTAAATCGACTGCAGAAATCATGGACATGATTTCTCAACGCGTATTTGCCAAGCCGTCGCGATTGACCATGCTGTATCAGGCCGTTTATCCGGAGCGCGATGCAGTCGCACTGACAAAATTTTTAAAAAAACGTTTACCGGCCTCCGTCTTGGCAGAGGAAGATATTGAAAAGCTGCACTACAAATACTCCCCGGAAAATTTTAATCTGCAGGACCAAGGTTACATTATCAAAATTCATCCGTTGGAGTTATGGCTGGTGGGTTACTTGACCAAGCACCCGAAAGCGACTCGGGACGAAGTGATTACTGCCAGTACCGGGCAGCGTCAGGAAGTGTATCGCTGGTTGTTCAAAAGCAACCGTTTTAATGCCCAACAGCGGCGTATTATGACCTTGCTGGAAGATGAGGCCTTCAAGCAAATACATGCCGCCTGGGAGCGGGTGGGTTATCCCTTTGGTGCGCTGACGGCTTCCTATGCAACATCGATAGGTGCGTCGGGAGACAGGCCCGCGGCATTGGCGGATTTGGTCGGCATTCTTCGCAATGACGGCGTTAAGTTGCCGGTGGTGCGTTTTGAGAATCTGCATTTTGCCAAAGATACGCCATACGAAACCATTATGGATAAGGCCGTTGAGCCCGGCCAGCAAGTGCTGCCGCCGGAAGTGGCTAGGGTTGCGCGTGGTGCGATGATTGGCGTTGTCGAAGGCGGCACAGCCTCGCGGCTTCGGGGTGTTTATAAGGGGCCGGATGGTAATCCGCTGGCAGTGGGCGGCAAAACCGGGACGGGCGATCATCGTCGGGAAATTTGGGGGCCGGGTGGGCGCTTGATTGAATCAAAATTTATCAGCCGCGCTGCAGTGTTTACTTTTTTTCTGGGCGAGCGGTTTTTCGGTGTGATTACTGCCTACGTGGCAGGATCAGACGCGGAAAGTTATCACTTCACCAGTTCCTTGCCCGTGCAAATCGTCAAGTTTTTAGAGCCAACTTTGACACCGTTATTAAATAGAACGGCTTCGCAAGCAGCATTTTTGAAAACAGCAGCTTCAAAATCCGACACTGATTTTTCGCTTGAAACGCCCAATTAATCGATTCACCTAAAATTAGGCAGGATTAAATTGCCGGAATTCTATAAAATCGCCGTTTCGTAAAAATTCTTCAGACATCGCATCATGGACTTAAATTTTCTCGATTTCGAACAACCTATCGCTGAATTGGAAGCAAAGATTCAGGAACTCCGTAACGTAGAGTTTGATAACAACATCGATATTTCCGATGCATTAAAGCAATTGGAAGACAGAAGCCTGGCTTTGACCGAGTCGATTTTTACCAATTTGTCAGACTGGCAGATTTCGCAATTATCAAGACATCCTGGTCGCCCATATACTCTGGATTATGTCAGCAGCATTTTTACTGATTTCCATGAGCTGCATGGTGATCGTGCTTATGCTGACGATCCGGCAATTATTTGTGGTTTGGCACGCCTAGATGAGCAGCCGGTTGTGATTATTGGCCATCAGAAAGGTCGAGACACCAAAGAAAAAATTTATCGCAACTTCGGCATGCCCAGACCTGAGGGCTATCGTAAAG
>JABFRC010000344.1 GCA_013141375.1 Methylococcaceae bacterium
CTGTTTCAAAAGTTAAATGGACCTGCATCGCGGCGACCAACATTTCGCGCATAGCGTGAATTGCCTGATGGATGCGTTTAACATGATCGGCAATATCGCGAAAATACACCCGCACATCCTTGGGAATGGTGCCTTTGTAGTCGATTTTACGGGTCGGCAACACTTCCAGACCTTCAAGCAAGGCTTGGGTTTCCTTGCGGCCGTGGGTTTCAATCAGTCCGACAACGACATCAAGATTTTCTGCGCGTCGTTCCCGTGCGGCCAGCAGCATGGCATAGCTTTTACCAACGCCTGCCGCCGCGCCGAAAAAAATCTTCAGTCGGCCTCGCTTGGCTTTGGCGCTGTCGCGTTCAACGCGGGCTAATAATTCGTCGGGATCGGGGCGTTCATTGTTCATGGTGGTTGATAACTAAAGCCAGCCAGCCTTTCTCAGGCGCAAATACAGTAGCAAACTTCCCAAGCCCACGCCGATGACTACGCCTGGATAGCTATATTCCCAATCCAGTTCCGGCATGTACTTGAAATTCATGCCGTACCAGCTGAATACCATCGTGGGTATCGCCAGGATCGCGCCCCAGCCGGCCAGCCGTTTGACGACTTCGTTTTGGCGCACTGTTTCAAAAGTTAAATGGACCTGCATCGCGGCGACCAACATTTCGCGCATAGCGTGAATTGCCTGATGGATGCGTTTAACATGATCGGCAATATCGCGAAAATACACCCGCACATCCTTGGGAATACCTGCATCATGAAAGCGCATCAGTTCGTTGCAAATATCGATGACGGGGGTAATTGCGCCTTCCAGCAGCAGCAATTCACGTTTTAATTCGTAAAGGCCTTCGATGGTCTGCCGACCGGGACGATATTCAAAGATTGCCGACTCCAACTTATCGAAACGCGCCTGTAAGCCGTCGATGACCGGCACATAATTATCGACAATAAAATCCATGATCGAATACAGCGCAAAACCGGGCCCTTTGGCCAATTGTTGCGGCATGGCTTCGCAACGGCCTCTGATTTTGCTGTGACCAGGTGAAGCACCGTGCCTGACCGTCACTAAAAAGCGGGGGCCCATAAAAATATGGGTTTCGCCGAACTCGACACTCTTTTCAACTAAATGTGCGGTATGCAATACGATAAAAATCGAGTCGCCAAATTCTTCAATTTTCGGGCGTTGATGCGCGACACAGGCATCTTCGATAGCCAGTTCATGCAGGCCGAATTCTTCCTGGATTTTAGCTAATAGCTCTGTATTCGCTTCAAGTAAGCCGAGCCAGACAAAGGTGTGTTCCAATTTCAGCACTTCACTGATGTCTTCGATGGTGACATCGCCAATGCTGACGCCGTTTTGATAGGCTACGCATTTCATGACCATGTTGTTGTCGATTTTTTGTGTCATAACTTTTTCTTGATTATTTGGAAATAGTGATTTCAGGCGCACCTTGCTGAGCCAGGTCAGTCATGGTCATTTGAAAAATCTGGCATAACAGGCGAAAGCCTTCGCGATTCCATTGATAGCCAGTTTCCGGCTTCAGTGCGTAATACCAGTCGCCGAACTTCACACTGTTATCAACTGAGGCCGGCTCATCCTCGCTGACCAGCAACGCCAGGGTATTGATCGGATTTTCACTGACATGGGGCGTCAGCGGAAGTTTAGCAACAGCATACTCGGGATCGTCGCTGATGGACTGCCCGATAAAATTCAGCACATTGTGAAAGCTACGCAGCCGGAAAACCCCATGTATCGGCCACTCACCGCCTGGAAACCCGGGCCTTATGTCGACACTGACATCGTTATCTGAGTATTGATCGGCTTCGTCATGCAAACGTTGACGTTCTTCGTTGCTCAGTTTGGCTGGATCGTAGTTGGTCAACAAGACACGGCCAGTTACCCTTTTGCTGAGAATCACTTGTTTGAGCTTGTCCTGATACTCTACTTTGTAATCTTTTTGCAGCGCGGTCATTTGTTCCGCAGTCAATGCTGTCGCTGGCAATGTCCAATGCTGGTCAAACATCAGCGGCTCGACAAACAGCTGATGCCTATCCTGGATCGAAGACAAATGCAGCACGGCTTGCCGAAACAATGGGTAGCCAACGGTGTCCCCAGGCTTGTTCAAATAAATGCGACTTTGTTCGCCGCCGTTGAGCCGCAATTCGCCAGCCAGCAAGCGTAACATCATGTCCAGATCATAGCCTTGTCGCAACAGCATGGTCATCTTGCTTTCCTGAAACGGTGTGAGTAAGCGGCGGGTAAATTCCTCGCCTTCGATGGGTACGATGCTGATGGTTGGGTTTTCAGAAACGGTACCGCCAAACACCGGCGTTAATAACGAGCCGGAGGGACCGGTAAAGGCTGGCGTCGCTCCGGCATTAAATTGAAAATTAAAAGTCGCGGCGATATTGGAAACCCCGGTGAAATGCATTGGCTGATGCTGGTGGGCGCGACCAATGTTTAGTAACAATTGTTTGGACAAAATATTAGTGGTCGTTTTGTCGTACTCAATGACCGCACGATCCAATGCTAGCGGTGAAAAGCAACCATTCATACAAAATGAAACAATCATAATCAGTAACTTGGCAGCGGCTTTTACTGATGTTTGAGAAAATTGGCGATTGGAAATCATCTAGTTCCTTGGGGTCTTGGCTGGCTGGTTAAGATATATGCTAAGGACACTAAAACACAATTTGAATTCAAAATAGCCAACTCATCAGCCTGCCTGTCCCGGCTAGTGTATGCGATCCAATGCTAAATTCAGTTGCAACACATTCACTCCAGGCTCGCCAAATATGGCCCATTGCCGTCCTTCTGTCGTTTTAATGACCAGCTCCTGTAATTGTTTGGGATTGAGGTGACGCGCTTTGGCGACGCGATCAACCTGGTATTCGGCGGCTGCCAAACTGATGTGTGGATCAAGGCCGCTTCCGGAAGCTGTCACCAAATCCACCGGTACGGCGGCTTTGTTAGTGGGATCGATGGCTTTTAATGCCTTAATTCTGGCGGCGACTGCTTCAGACAACGCCGGATTAGTCGGCCCGAGATTAGAGCCGCTGGACGCTGACGCGTTATAAGGATATGGCCCGGTAGCTGATGGCCGTCCCCAGAAATATTTGGGATCACTGAACGATTGGCCTATTAATGCCGAACCTATCGCTTGATCTTGATCATTTTTAATCAAGCTGCCGTTGGCTTGATCGGCAAATAAAACTTGCGCAACTACTGTAACTACAGCCGGATAAATCACGCCGGTTAACAGGGTTAACAGCAGCAACATCATAAACGCGGGTTTTAAATAAGTAGACATGTTCGCTCCCTTATACCAAGTGCATTGCAACAAGCAACCAATCAATCGCCTTGATGCCGATAAACGGTACGATCAAGCCGCCGAGGCCGTAAACCAACAAATTATTTTGCAACAATTTTTCGGCGCCAACCGGTTTGTATTTGATGCCTTTTAAGGCCAACGGAATCAACGCGATGATGATTAAGGCATTAAAAATCACGGCTGACAAAATCGCGCTGGATGGTGTTGCCAGGCCCATCACGTTTAATACATTCAAGGCCGGATAGGTGGTGGCAAATGCGGCCGGAATGATGGCGAAATACTTGGCGACATCGTTGGCGATGCTGAAGGTGGTCAGTGCGCCGCGGGTCATCAACATTTGCTTACCGGTTTCGACGATCTCAATCAATTTGGTGGGGTTGGAATCCAGATCCACCATATTGCCGGCTTCCTTGGCGGCCTGGGTACCGCTGTTCATGGCTACTGCGACATCGGCTTGCGCCAGTGCCGGTGCATCATTGGTGCCGTCGCCGGTCATGGCCACCAATCGACCGTCGGCTTGATGTTGGCGGATTAGCGCAAGTTTGGCTTCCGGCGTGGCTTCGGCCAGAAAGTCATCGACCCCGGCTTCGGCAGCAATCGCGGCGGCAGTCAGACGATTGTCGCCGGTGATCATGATGGTTTTGATGCCCATTTGCCGCAATTCGATAAAGCGTTCTTTGATGCCGCCTTTGACGATGTCTTTCAATTCGATAACACCTAATACTTGCGAGCCTTCTACCACTAATAACGGCGTGCTGCCGCGTCTGGCAACATCGACGACAATTTTTTGCATTTCGTCCGGAAAGCGTCCGCCTTGCTCGATCACATAGCTGCGAATTGCATCTTCAGCACCTTTGCGGATTTGCCTTAACTTTTCGCTCCCTGTTCCCTCCGATGAGGGCAGATTAACGCCACTCATCCGTGTCTGCGCGCTGAAATGTACAAAGGTGGCGCCCAGAGACGTGACGTCACGCTCTCTGAAACCGAACTTTTGCTTGGCCAATACCACAATGCTACGACCTTCCGGTGTTTCATCGGCCAGCGATGCCAATTGCGCAGCATCGGCGAGTTCTTTTTCACTGACGCCTTTGGCTGGGAAAAAAGCCGAAGCCTGGCGATTGCCCAGGGTGATCGTGCCGGTCTTATCAAGTAATAAGACATCAACATCACCGGCGGCTTCAACAGCCCGGCCGGAAGTGGCGATGACGTTTTTTTGCATCATTCGGCCGATACCAGCGACGCCGATTGCCGACAACAGGCCGCCGATGGTGGTGGGAATCAAGCACACCAGTAATGCCACCAATACGGTAATACTGATCGGTCGACCGGCACCGGCAGTTTCGACGCTGTAGAGCGAGAACGGCAACAAGGTGACGGTTGCCATTAAAAACACCAGCGTTAAGGCGACCAGTAGGATTGTCAGCGCAATTTCATTGGGTGTTTTCTGACGTTTGGCGCCTTCCACCATGGAAATCATTCGATCCAAAAAGCTCTCGCCGGGGTTGGCCGAAATGTGTACCACCAGCCAGTCAGACAATACCCGGGTGCCGCCGGTGACAGAACTGAAATCACCGCCGGATTCGCGAATTACCGGCGCACTTTCGCCGGTGATGGCGCTTTCATCGACCGATGCCACGCCTTCGATCACATCGCCGTCGCCCGGTACGAAGTCGCCTGCTTCAATTAGCACCACATCGCCTTTGCGCAGGGTTGACCCGGACACCTTGGAGTAATTGCTGCCGAAGCGAGGCTCATCTAATTTCTTGGCGGCAATGTCGCGTTTCGCAGTTCGCAAAAACGCGGCCTGCGCCTTGCTGCGACCTTCCGCCACTGCTTCGGCAAAATTGGCAAACAGTACGGTAAACCACAGCCATAGAGTGATTGACAGAATAAATCCGGCCGGTTCTTCGCTGGCGCCCTTCAGTGCTTGTAGCCATAAAACCGTGGTCAGCATGCTGCCGAGATAGACGACGAACATTACCGGGTTTTTCCATTGTTGTCGTGGCGTCAGTTTGCCGAAGGCATCGAAGATGGCCTGCTGCAGGATGGCTCGATCGAATAGGGATGTGGACGTTGATTGTTTGCTCATAAAAATTCTCCAGACTTAATTGGCACGGGAGATATTCCCGTATGCCGCGCCGAGCACCGGAGCTTTTGTCGTGAATAGCCCGTTAGGGGAGCAGCAAGGATGCTGCTCGTCGACGGAGGGGCAGGAGCCCCTTCTGTAGACCCACGACAAAAGCGAGGAGCACAGGATTCAAGCGGCATCCGGGCCGCCTTTTCTTTGGTTTCTTTCTTTTGGCGGAGCAAAAGAAAGAAACTCGCCTTCGGGTGCGAGAACCCGATTCAAAATATTCGTCGCGCTAGCGACACTAAATTACTTAATCCCAATCATCTGCAAATGCTCAACCACCGGCCCCAATGCCAATGCCGGAACAAACGTCAATGCCCCGACCATCAATACCGTGATAATCAGCAATGCCACGAACAGCGGTGTATGGGTCGGTAGGGTGCCGGGGCCGACGGGCACTGTTTTTTTGGCGGCCAAGGACGCGGCAATTGCCAACACCGGCAGCATCAAGCCAAAGCGCGAAAATAACATCGCCACGCTCAGCATATAGTTATAAAACGGTACGTTGGCGGATAGGCCACCAAAAGCACTGCCGTTATTGTTGCCCGCGGATGAAAAGGCATACAGTACTTCGCTGAAACCGTGGGCGCCGGGGTTAAATACCGAGGCTTTGCCTGCAGCCAGCATTAACGCAATCGCGGTACCGCCCAGCACCATCAATGGTGGAATCAGGATAATGATTGCGGCCATTTTCATCTCGAAGGCTTCGATTTTTTTACCCAGATATTCCGGCGTGCGGCCTATCATCAAACCGGCGATAAATACCGCGACAATCGCAAATACGATCATGCCGTAGAGCCCGCAGCCGACGCCGCCGAAAATCACTTCGCCCAATTGCATCAACCACATCGGCCCCAGGCCGCCTAATGGTGTGAACGAGTCGTGCATCGAGTTGACCGAGCCGTTGGAAGCGGCGGTGGTCGCCACTGCCCACAAGGCCGAATTAACAATGCCGAAGCGGGTTTCCTTGCCTTCCATATTGCCGCCGGCTTGTTGAGCAGAGGCGCTTTGGTCGACGCCAAGATGGCTTAACAGCGGATTGCCGTTTTGCTCAGCCGATACTGTGACGAAGATCAGCACCACCAACACCA
>JABFRC010000012.1 GCA_013141375.1 Methylococcaceae bacterium
ACCAATAATATTCAAGCAATACGGGGCATGCACGACGTCCTCCCCGAACAGACACCTCTTTGGCAATATGCCGAAACCATCATTAGAGAAGTGCTGGCCTCTTACGGTTACAGCGAAATTCGCTTGCCGGTATTGGAAAAAACCGAACTGTTCAAACGCTCTATCGGTGAAGTCACTGACATCGTCGAAAAGGAAATGTACACCTTTGATGACAGAAATGGAGACTCATTGACCTTGCGCCCTGAAGGCACAGCCGGTTGTCTTCGGGCCTGTCTTGAACATGGTTTGTTACAAAATCAGGTGCATCGACTTTGGTATTACGGCCCGATGTATCGCCACGAACGTCCACAAAAAGGCCGTTACCGTCAGTTTATCCAACTGGGCGTTGAAACTTACGGCATGTCCGGTCCGGATATTGATGCGGAATTGATTTTATTGATAGACCGTTTGTGGAAAAGGCTGGGCGTCAGAGACAAAGTCACCTTGCAGCTTAATTCATTAGGTACTATCGCTGAGCGCTTGGTTTATAGAAATAATTTGGTTGAATATTTCCAAAAGCATCTGGATCAATTGGACGAAGACAGTCTGCGTCGCCTGCAAACCAACCCGCTGCGAATTCTGGATACCAAAAATCCGGCGATGAAAGAAGTGGTTGAGAATGCGCCAGAGTTAATGGATTATTTGGGCGAAGATTCCATTCAACATTTTAAAGCCATTACAGCAATTCTGGATGACTTGGGTATAGGCTACAGCATTAATACCCGACTGGTCCGCGGGCTTGATTATTACAGTAAAACTGTTTTTGAATGGGTCACGACTGAACTGGGTTCGCAAGGCACCGTTTGCGCGGGTGGTCGTTATGATGGTCTGATTGAGCAGCTAGGTGGTAAACCTAACCATGCCGTTGGTTTTGCAATGGGTATGGAGCGTTTGTTAGCCTTAATGGAATCGATTGAACTGACTATTCCGCCTTCAGTGGATGTGTATTTGATTAGAGCAGGTGAGCAAGCTGAACGTGTGGGCATGCAATTAGCCGAAACTATCCGAAATGAAATTCCAGGACTTAAAATACAAGTTAACTGTGGCGGCGGCAGTTTTAAAAGTCAGTTTAAAAAAGCCGATAAAACCGGTGCCGAGTTTGCTTTAATTCTGGGTGATGATGAAGTCAGCCGAGGCGAAGTGGCTATCAAGGCCTTACGCGATGCCCAGATCCCACAACAAACTCTGAGCCATATTGATCTCGTTGCGTTTTTGCGTGATCAATTTTCAGCATAAAACACATTAACCCCTCTCCCTTTGGAGAGGGGCCAATTGTCTCGCTGAATAGTTATCATAAAATGCATTATTGAAAAATTACTGATTTGTTAGAACCATTAACTCAAGAGAATAAAAATGGAAATTTACGATACTGAAGAACAACAGGTTGAAGCAGTAAAAAGATGGTGGGCAGAAAATGGTCAAGCCTGCATAGTTGGTTTAGTGCTGGGTTTTATCGCCATTTTTGCGTGGAACTATTGGCAAGACTACAAAAAAGAACAGCAATTTCAAGCCTCCGCTATTTATGAAAAAGTGTTAAAGGCTGCCGAGGAAAATAAAAAAGAAACCGTTGAAAAATTAACTGCGCATTTGGAAGAGCAGTACAAAAACACCCCGTATGCTGTTTATAGCGATCTACTATTGGCAAAAACCAAAGTGGACGCAAACGACATTCCTGCAGCTAAGCAAATTCTGCAAGATGTTATTGCAAAGTCTGATAAACAATTAAGCCACATCGCAAGAATCAGATTAGTGCGTCTTTTGCTGGCTACGGGCGAATTCGAACAAGGCCTGCAATTGATTAACGCAGTGAATGCTAAAGCTGAATCCGGCTTTTCAGGCAGCTACGACGAGTTAACCGGCGATTTGTATGTTGCCTTAAATCGTCCCGATGAGGCTCGCTCTTCTTATCAGAGTGCGCTAAGAAATGGTCAGCAGTCACCTTTATTGCAATTTAAAATTGATGACTTGACCGCCCCAGAAAAGGTTGAAATTCAAAAATAATGCGCCTTCTTACGTTATTAGTAGTTCTCATTGGTTTGACGGGCTGTGCGTCTTTTGACACGCTTTCCGAATCTGTCTCCGGAATCACCGATTACTTTACCGGTGGTGAAGACAATGCCGATCCACCCAGCCCTTTAACTGAACTTGCCTCGCCGGAAGTAAAAGTCGAAGAAATCTGGAAGGAATCCGTAGGTGTTGGCACAGATGAGCAATCCCTAAAATTAATACCAGCCATTGGCGGCGCGAAAGTGATTGCCGCCGATCGTAAAGGTTTGGTTGAGGCTCGAGATCTGCAAACCGGACGTCTGATTTGGGAAGCCGAAACGGACGTTCAATTCTCAGGAGGTCCGGGCTTAGGCAGGGATATCGTCGTTTTAGGTTCCAGCAATGCGGAAGTATTAGCCCTGAACATTGAAAACGGCGCGGTACTTTGGAAATCCCTTGTTTCCAGTGAAGTGCTTTCTGTACCTGTTGTTGGAAATGATGTAGTGGTAGTGAGAACGACCGATGGCATGGTTGTCGCACTGGATGTTAAAACCGGCGGCAAACGTTGGGCTTACGAGCGAAATGCTCCCGCCCTAAGTTTAAGAGGCACTGGATCACCGTTAATTGCGGGTGAAAATGTTATTGCTGGTTATGATAACGGCAAGTTAATTGCCTTACGTTTAAGCGATGGCAAATATGTCTGGGAAACCAGCATCGCCATTCCCAAGGGCCGTACCGAAATCGAACGCTTAGTGGATCTGGATGTTGATCCTATCGCCAACAATGGCATCATTTTTATTTCCAGTTATTTAGGTGGCATGGCGGCTATTTCTGAAAGCGATGGCGAGGTGGTTTGGCGCAATGAAAAGGCATCATCTCATTCCGGCTTAAGTAATGACTTTACTTATTTATATCTGGCCGACGCTGAAAGCCATGTCTGGCAGGTGGACCAACATAATGGCGCATCACTTTGGCAGCAAAAAGATTTACATCAAAGACGACTCACTGCACCAGTGGCTTACCAAAGCTATGTGGTTGTCGGAGATTACGAAGGTTATGTGCATTGGTTAAGCAGCACCGATGGCAGACAGCTTGGACGCATTCAAATTTCTGAAAGTGCAATTGAAGCCAAACCCGTTGTGGTGGATGGCACTGTTTACGTTTACGCCAAAGATGGCACGCTTGCCGCGCTGAGAGCCCGATAATTATGTTACCTGTAATAGCCCTTGTTGGGCGCCCGAATGTTGGCAAGTCAACGCTTTTTAATTATCTGACCCGAAGCCGCGATGCCTTGGTGGCTGATTTTTCCGGATTGACCCGAGATAGGCAGTATGGCCGGGTTAAGCATGGCGATAGACCTTGTCTGGTGGTTGATACCGGCGGTATTGCCGATGATGCCCAAGGCATCGAAAGTGTGTCTAGAAAACAAGTGCAGATAGCCCTGGAAGAAGCCGACATCGTATTCTTCATGGTGGATGCGCGTGAGGGCTTGAGTGCATCGGATAAAGTCATTGCTGATACCTTACGAAAACTCGCTAAACCCATAATCTTGGTCACCAATAAAGTCGATGGTATTGATGCCAATACGGCAGCCACAGATTTCTATTCCCTTGCACTGGGCGAACCGGTAAAAATTGCTGCCTCTCATGGCCGTGGTGTTCCAGAGTTACTGGAAATAGCTTTCGAATTATTGCCAGCACCTACCGAGATCGTTGAAGAACAACATTCGGGTATTGGTATTGCCATCGTTGGTCGTCCCAATGTGGGTAAATCCACCTTGGTTAACCGCCTGCTGGGTGAAGAGCGAGTGATTGTCTATGACGAGCCGGGCACCACGCGCGACAGTATTTACATACCTTTTGAGCGCAATGGCAAAGTTTTTACTCTGATTGACACTGCGGGCATGCGCCGTCGCTCAAAAATTGGCGAAACCATAGAAAAATTCAGTGTCATAAAATCATTACAGGCGATTGAAAAATCCAATGTGGTGATTTATCTGGTCGATGCCCGCGAAGGCATTACCGATCAGGATGCGCATTTATTAGGCCTGGTATTAGAAGCCGGTCGCGCGTTGATTATTGGCCTGAATAAATGGGATGGTATCACCGCAGATCAAAAAGAAACCATCAAGCGACAACTGGATGTGAAGTTGTCCTTTCTTGAGTTTGCCGAAAAACATCCTATTTCCGCATTGCATGGCAGTGGCGTGGGCAAATTGTTTGATATGGTTCAGAGTTTATATAACTCGGCAATGATTGATATGTCGACGCCTGTATTGACAAGAATTCTAAAAGAAGCCACCGATACCCATCAGCCACCGCTAGTCGGAAATCGCCGTATCAAACTTAAATATGCCCATCAGGGCGGCCGCAACCCACCAGTGGTTGTGGTGCATGGCGTACAAACTGATTCCTTGCCGGAATCCTACAAGCGCTTTTTAGTGAATTTCTTTCGCGAAAAAATGGGCTTGGCAGGCACGCCAATCAGATTGGTATTCAAGTCCCCGGTCAATCCATTTCATGGTCAGAAAAATAAGTTAACCGAATGGCAAGTTAAAAAGCGCGAACGCTTAATACGTCGCGCTAAAACTAAAGACAAATAATCCAGCGAGGAGCACTTCATGGCAACGCTTACATTTTTGAATAAACCTTTGAATACATCCGGCGAATTACCTGTCGTTGGCGCTAAGGCACCTGACTTTTCTTTAGTGAATACCCAACTGGTAGATGTATCACTGGAGAAGTTTTCTGGTAAACGCAAAGTACTGAATATTGTTCCCAGTCTGGACACGCCAACCTGCGCGGCATCTACACGTAGATTCAATCAAAAAGCATCGCATCTGGATAACACTGTGGTGTTGGTGGTGTCTGCCGACTTGCCTTTTGCACAAAGCCGTTTTTGTGAAACTGAGGGATTAAAAGACGTTATTCCCTTATCCAGCTTTCGCTCCAGTTTTGCCAAAGACTATGGTGTTGAAATTATCGACACCTTACTCGCCGGATTGACCGCGCGGGCAGTGCTTATCATTGATGAAAATGACCAAGTAATTTACACGCAATTGGTTCATGACATCGCTCAGGAACCAGATTACGAAAGCGCGTTGGCTGTGTTAGCTTAAAGACGCAACACGGAATCAATCCCCCCCGGTTTTTTATACTTTTGCCTCAAAGCATATTCAATCGGATATGCTTTTTCTGATTCGTACTCATAATTAAGGGCAGGGTATTGGTGAGGCCACAAATCCGACACCTCCGTTGTATGAACCCACTATTTGACCAAGATTGTTGATGCCGTTTATTTGGGTGTAGCCTAAGCCGTTAGGTGCATCTAATAATGAGTTTAGAAATGTTTTATTGATGCCATCGTAGATAAAGCCATGTTGACCACCGTCAATACCTTGGTAATAACCGACGATTTCTCCAGTATTATTGATACCCGTTACCTGGGTTCCGAAGAAAGCGTCTGCATTTGGATGGGTGATTGTTGTCCAATTAGTACCGTCATAGACAAAGCCATGATTAGCTAAATCTGAATTGATAATATTGATATTACCTACTAACCAACCATTGTCGTTAATACCGGTGTAGGTGGTGCTATCTGCAGCAGCGTCGGGATGGGCAGGCAGGGAAGTAAAAATTGATGTTTGGCTATTGAATAAAAAACCATAGAAATTTGAATTATCGTCAACATAATTACCCACAACAACACCGTTATCATTTATTGCACCCAGTGAGGTAACAGTAGGATTATTCACTGAAGCAGGGGCATTGATATAAGTATTTGTGCCACTCGTGCCATTTCTTACAAAATATCCATCAATATCTCTGCCTATCGCTTGACCAGTTGCGTTGAGACCTAAATAGAAGGTTTCTTGTGGATTGTCAGCAGGGCCGTCTAGCGAAATGTCATTATAAAAGCCACCGCCTAAGTTACCTTCGCTCCAGTATCCGACTTTGTCCCCGGCATCATTGATACCATTAATCAGTGTAATGCCGGTTGAACCGGCCTGGACAAAATACCAGTCTTGAAAAGTATAAGTTGTAGTGCAGGAAGAAAGGATATCGGTAGTCAGGTTAAATCCAAGGGTTTGGCCGTCAGTCAATGGCACTGGCGTTCCATTTTCAAAACTTACCTTCCAGCTTGCAGAATGATTGCCGGCAGCCACAATTAACGGGGCTGTTACAGTTAATGTGAAGGTTTTAGTCTCATTTTGACTCCAGCTTTCTATATATTCCGGACTGATGTTAGTGATGGAGAGTAATCCTGTGTCGGTATCGGGTGTTATAAATACATTTTTCAGGTCTGTATTACCATTATTCTGTAGATTCCAAGTCAATATTTTGGGTGTGTCACGGGCTAATACTTCGCTGTCGGTAAAGTTTTGGCTTTCTATATTAACTGAGGGCTTGGCCTCTACTTTTAAGTTGAAAGCAATATCATTGAGGGGCAGGGCTATGTTGTTGTCATGGGTCAAAGTCCAGTTTTTGGAATAACTGCCTGCCGCAGCACTTGTAGGTGCTGTTACAGTGACCGAAAAAGTGTTGCTTTGACCTTTAGCCCAGTTGGCGAGATTTGCAGGACTAATCGCCGAAACACTTAAGCCGGTATCCGAAGGTATTGGCGTAAGTGTGACATTTTTCAAATCCGTATTGCTGTTGTTTTTTACCGTCCATGACAACACTTTGGGGGTGTCAGGTTTGAGTATATCTCCGTCAATAAAATTTTTACTTTCCAACGCTAATGCGATGTTGGTTAAGGTGGTGAAGGAAAAAGTTAGATCACTAAAAGCTAATGGTTTATAGCCTTCATAAGTAAAACTCCAGCTTTGACTATGAGTACCTGGGCCAATGTCGTTTGTAGCCGAGATAGAAACAGCAAATGTGTTGATTTCGCCAACTCTCCAGGAGGATAGCTTGGTTGGACTAATTGTATTGATAGTCAGTTCACCGCTGGGTTTGCCGGAAATTAATGTGACATCGTTTAAATCGATATTGCCCGTGTTCTTTACAATCCATGACAACAATTTTTCTGTGCCTGGCGTAAAAATTTCGCCGTCTGTGAAATCTTTAGAGTGAAAGCTGAGTGCAGCCTGTTCTTCAGATTGGATCGTTACAGTCACAACATCCGGCAGGCTTTTACGGTTTTCATCATCTTTGACAATCAGGCTAAATTTCAAAGTTGCTGCCAATGCATTATTTGGTAGCGTCAAAGGGCTGAGAAAAGTAGGTTGAACGGCTTTGCTATCTGATAACTTTACCTTGGGACCTTCTATTTGCTTCCATGCATAACTGACAATACTGCCGTCAGAGTCAGCGTTGTCATTACTGGCTGATCCATCAAGTATGACGTTCTTAGCTGTCGTCAGTGACTGGTCGTTACCTGCATCGGCAATAGGTGGTGTATTGACAGGTTTAACAGTTATAGTTACTTTCGCCTTTGAACTACTGGCTTGTTCATTATCGGTGACGATCAGCGTGAACGAATACTTTTTTATTTTCTTAACTAGCGGCGCGGTGAATGACGCCTTTTCGCTGAAGGCGCCTGTTAAGTTGATTGTCGGATCAAGGCTTGACCATAAATAACTAACAATATGTCCTCCTTTATCCGAGCTACTAGAGCCATCTAAAGTCACGACACTTTGTTCGTTAACAGGCAATATTTTGACGATTTTTGCGACAGGTTTTTTATTAGCGGCATTGACAGTCGGTGCCATCAAAAGCAACAAGCTAATCATCATTAGCCATAGGTAAAAAGCCGCTGTTTTTGTAGCGATGGTCGCTGTTATACAGAAAAAGCTATCTTGATATGTAGGATTGCCGACTGTTTGGGGCAAACGACTTATATTAATCGCCATTGGATTCAAGCTCCTATATACATAAGGCCCATTTATGGTCGATTATTAACTAAGCAGTAAAAATAAACTACTTCTTAAGACAATTTTCCTCCCACTTTGCCATTCTTATCCATCCAAATATGTTGCAAGCCTAAATCACCCAGCCACTCTAGTCCGCGACCTTCCATCAGCATCGCAATTGTGCAGGCGCTACCGGCAATGCCAACCAAGACAAAAAAAACACCGCAGGTTTTTTTAGTGCGGGTGTGATGAAAACTGCTTTCGATGAAAGCGATCGCTCGCCAACGCCACGTAAGCCGGATTTATCCAATCCTGATCAAAGCCGTTTTGCTGTGCCGGCGGCTATGGATATTGGTGATTCTAGAAGTTCTGATGTCTATGGCAGTCAGCCCTTCACTACCAAGACCCCCCTTATACAGAGCGGGCAAAGATAATCATGGGCAAGCTGCTTGTGCGGCCTGTCATGGCGCAGCCCATGCCATTTGGCCTAATCGTGATCCCAATGACAATGTCACAGCCTTGCAATTGCAGGGCCATAGTGGGCCGATTGCCGAATGTTCGGTATGTCACACCGCTGATGCATTTGCCAAATTTGATGATATTGATGAAGGCCTGAAGGTGTCTAATCCTATAGCAAATTTAGGGGTTTGCGCAGCACCGTTGCACAAAGACCAGGCCGGGTCATGATGCGTGGCAAATTAATAGATGACATGATTCATCTTATTTATGCTCGTCATTCCGAGACTCATGTCAGGTTATCCCATCGACACCACAGGGGTTATTGCAAATCTGCCCCCTGGATGCGGGTATCTAATGCCATGGATGGTGAGCTTAATACTTCCATGTAGTCTGGATTCCGGCAATCCCTGCCGGAATGACGGGCTTTGTGACATTTGTGTATAACGATGAGAGCTCCGGCTTGGGGACTTCGGGTACGGAAGCCCCAGCTTCCGGAAGTTGCGAAGCTAGCGCTCCCAAACAGCGCTTATGAACGAGATAAAAACGCAAATAAGCGTTAGGCAAGCATAAAAATTGAGTACTTAAACATTTTACGCGCTACGGAGTCTTTCCTACGCGTGTTTTTAGGGCTTGGTACAAAACTCTGCAGGCCACAGCTATCAAGGCTTGCAGAGAATCAAAAAGTACCGAACGATTTTTACGCGCCACTGGAGGTTAAAAACACGCGTTGGAAACTTAAAAACACAAGAAAGAAACTTAGAATCCCTCGCTAAAAATCCAAAAGTTGGCGAGGAAATCATTTTTCACACTGTATTTATATCCAATACAGGTTAGTCGGGCATGACTCGGTCAACTTTCATCCCCGCCCCGGACACTGGTTTTTGGGTCTGGTATGAGCATTCAAGTGCCAACTTAACACCTGAAAAAGAGGTTTCGGAAACCGATTTGGCCATCTAAAAAAGCCGCGAATGCTGATTTTCATGAAAAGACGGGCAATGCCGGTAATGCGACCGCTGTCGGCAAGCTGCCGAAACCATGATTCGGCCGGAAGTTCGGCTAATTAAAGAGTGCACTGGCTATAAGCATGGCCTGGGGTCACAGCTGGAGTATTGACGGTCCTGAAGTGACCAACGACCTCAGCAACGCCATCTCCAACTTGAGCGGCAATGATCAAACCGGTGCGCTGTGTTGTTTCGTTTTGATTCTGACCGAGGAAATATTGATCGGGGATTTCTATCGTAAGCTGCATGCGAGCCCAACTGTAACGGCTAAATTCACTTACTTTTCTGGGACTTTAAAATCGTAAATTTGGCATTGGCCGCTACAACCGTGCTATTTCCAAACAGTTTTTTAAGATCAACTGGGTAATTTAAGTGTCGATTGCCAATCACCCATAGTTCGCCTTTGGGGCGCAACACTCTCAGCGCTTGCCTGAACATGCTCTGGGCAATTTGATCGCCGACGGTGTGTTGTTGATGAAACGGTGGATTGCATAAAATAAGATCAACTGATTCTGATTTGAAATCAGTCAAGCCGTCTCCGATTTTAAATGAAGCCTGGCGCTCGTCTCCCATTGCTTGAAAATTTATCCTTGCCGATGCCACCGCCATATAGGATTCATCGACAAAATGAATGACAGCTTGCGGATTTTTTGATGCTGCGATTAAGCCGACTACTCCGTTGCCGCAACCTAAATCAACAATGTCACGGAGACCTTGGTTGACAGGCAAATGCTGCAGGAAGAAACGGGTGCCGATATCCAGGCTGTCGCGCGAAAACACATTGGCATGATTGGTAATGGCAAAGTTCGTAGCTTCCAGTTGATAGGTGACTGGATAAGGATTGTTGAGTAGGGTAATGCTGGAATCTAACTGGCAGAAAATTAGGCGTGATTTCTTTTGGGCTAATGAGGTTGTTGTTGGGCCAAGCAAGCGTTCCAGTAATTTCCAAACCGAGGATGGCAAGGCTTTAATCATGCCCGCGACAACAATCTTGCTATCGGCTGTTAAATGCGGCCGAATCCGAATTAACTGATCTTCCAGCAAGGCCAGTGTCTTTGGCGCTTTTATGAGTACCCAATCGAAAATGCCCTCAGGAGCTTCCAGGCTGTTGATTAAGCCAACGTGGTCCTCGGGTATCTGGTTTGCTTGGAGATTAAGCCGAGTTGCCTGCTGCGAAAGCCAGGAGTCCGACAATGCTGTAGGGTGAAATGTATTCAATGCCACCGCCAGCGCACCAAAGCTGTCGTTGACGATTAAAATTCTCGCTTGTGCAGCCAAGCCATTTTGCTCGGCAAACATTTCAAGCAGGAATTCATCAGCCGCATCCCAAGCACGCAACAACTCATTGGCGCGTTTTGGAAGGCGGTTTAGCGTAAATTCACCTTGAGGTACGTTCAACAATTCAGTCATGCCTTCGAAATTGATTAAACGCGGGACATGAATTTTCCGGTTTCGGTGTTGACCTTCACCACTTCGCCGGGTTCAAGATATTCCGGTACCTGGATTTCTATACCTGTGGTCAATCGTGCGGTTTTGGTTCTGCCTGAAGCCGTTGCGCCTTTGATGGCTGGCGCGGTTTCAACGATTTCCAATTGCACGGAGCTGGGCAACTCGAGTCCTAGCGGGGCGTCGTCCACTAATAGCGCAACAATGCCTTCAAGTCCTTCGGTTAGATAACCAATCTGATCTTCCAGCTCCTCTCGGCCCAGCGTGTACTGGGTGTAATCTTCGGAATTCATGAAGATGTAGTTGTCGCCATCAATATACGAAAACTGTACTTTGGCCCTTACCAAATCAGCATCCTTGAAAAAGTCATCGCCTTTTAACGACTCATCAAGCTTTTGCCCGGTCTTAAGATTGGTGAATCGAATTTTGTAGAGTGTAGCCGCACCACGCGATGACGGGCTTTTAACATCAACATGCTTTACTGCATGAGGTATTCCGTTGATCTCAACGACCATGCCTCTTTTTAAATCACCTGCTTTTGCCACAAATATCTCCTGTTGCTTATTGTTTACTTCGATTTGAAAAAATATAGTAACTATTCAGCGTCTTTTTAATCACTGGTGGTTTACTCCCTCTCCAGCAGGAGAGGGATCTAGTGCTTCGCGCTGAATAGTTACAAAATATTAAGATTGCCCGCAAAATTCGGGACTTGATTGTCATTATATCTTGGAACAGTGATCAATCGTCCGGACGATGTATGATGGCTTAAACAATTACCAGGCTTTTTTCATGCTTGAATGGTCATACTCACAAATTGATATTGTAAGGTCGCTGATATTGCTTCTGGCTGCGAATGGCGCGCCGGTGTTGGCAGTGTTGGTGTTTGGTAAGCATTGGAACTGGCCAATTGATGGGGGATTGATATTGCGCGATGGCCGTCACTTATTCGGCCACAGTAAAACGTGGCGCGGCTTATTGGCTGCCATCGTTTTGACCGCGTTAGTGGCATTCATTCTTAGTATAAATCTATGGACAGGCGCACTCTTCGGTCTGCTGGCCATGCTGGGTGATTGCCTCAGCAGTTTTATCAAGCGCAGGCTAGGGTATCCAACCAGTAGCCATGCCCGCGGATTGGACACCTTGACGGAGTCGATACTGCCCACCTTGCTTTTAAAACAGTCACTGGGGATCAACTGGGCTGATATTTTATGGCTGGCATTGATATTTTTTTTGCTGGAAGAATTTGTTTCGCCACTGCTCTATCAGTGGCATATTCGTAACCGACCGTATTAATACTGATGACTATTCCACGATTAAAAATATTAACGTATAACCTTCACAAAGGCTTTAATGCGAGTAATCGACGCTTTGTATTGCATCAGATCAAAGAAGCCCTAGTCGATACCAATGCCGATGTCCTGTTACTACAAGAAATGCAAGGTGAGCACCAAAAACATCAGCGTAAAATTATCGATTGGCCAATTTGTTCGCACAGCGAGTTTATTGCCGAAGGCTGGTGGCCGTTTTATGTTTACGGTAAAAATGTCACGCATAGCGATGGTCATCACGGCAATGCCATTCTCAGTAAATATCCGATTGAAAGCTGGGAGAATATCAATGTATCGCCTTACTCCTGGGCCAGTCGCAGTCTGCTGCATGCAGTTATTCGTCTGCCAATCAGCGAATTGCCTGTGCATGTCGTTTGTTTGCATTTTGGCTTGACTGGGGCGGAGCGCGATCGGCAAACCCAACAATTATGCGAGCGCATTGACAGCCATGTGCCGCATGATGCGCCCTTGATTGTGGCGGGTGACTTCAATGACTGGCGAGGTCGCGTTGAGCGGCATTTTCATGAGCAATTGGGTTTGCAGGAGGTGTTTCAGCAAACCCATGGACGGTACGCACGCACTTTTCCATGCTGGCTGCCGATATTGACCATGGATAGAATTTATTACCGCGGTCTTTCACTCTATACCTGCGACCGACTTGCACATTCACCTTGGCCTGTTTTATCAGACCATGCACCGTTAACAGCTTCATTTACTTTATGAAATTATCTCAATCCAGTCGCTGGACTTTACCCAATTGTCTGACCGGCTTTCGCTTTGTCGCTGCACCCGGATTGTTATGGCTGGCATGGCAAGGGCAGGGGATAGGTTTTATGGTATTGCTCGCCCTTGCTTTTTTGACTGATGTACTTGATGGCTTTGTTGCCCGATTAACCGGTCAAGTGTCGGAATTTGGGGCTACATTAGATAGCTGGGCTGATGTGGTTAATTATTTAACCATTGCTTTGGGCTGCTGGTGGCTATGGCCGGAGATTGTTACTCAAGAATTACCTTATGTGGTGATGATTGTCGCTAGCTGCCTCTTGCCCGCAGTTGCCGGTTTCGCTAAATTTGGCAAATTCACCAGCTATCATACCTGGGGCGTTAAGCTGGCTGCAGCAGCAATGGGCGCAACTTTGTATCTGTTGTTCCTGGGAGGGCCAGCATGGCCATTTAGACTTGCTGCTGTGATTTGCATCTTGGCAGCCAGTGAGGAAATCGCGCTGACATTGTTGTTAGTTAAACCGGAATCCAATGTGCGCTCTATTTGGTTTGTATTGAGACGTAAGAAATCGACCTAGTGAGACATTATTTGATCGTAAACCTGCGCATAATCGGCAAGCATTCGGTTTAGGCTGAACACAGATTCGCAGCGACGTCTAGCGGCATTTCCATGTGCTGTGAGCAGTTCAGGATGATCCAAATAGTATTTGATGGCTTGGCTCATTGCGACAGGATTTTGTTTTGCAATCAGTAGGCCGGTTTCGTTATTGATCACCAATTCCGGATTGCCGCCGACATCAGTGGCAATAACGGGTAGGGCAGTGGCCATGGCCTCAAGTATGGTATTGGATATGCCTTCATTGATTGAGGGCAGTACAAAAATATCCAGCGTTCTCATTATCTCCGCGACATCACTGCGTTCTCCGGCAAACCAGACACTGTCGTTTAAATCCTTAGCATCTACCATGGTGCGTAGTTTTTCTTGTAATACACCGGTACCCACCAGTACCAGACGCACCTTATCTTTCACTTCAGGATAGGTACTGACTAGATGAATAAAAGCCTCAACCAAGGTAATTTGATCCTTGACCGGATCTTGTCTGCCGACAGTGCCGATAATGGTCAGTTCCGGTGACCGAAATTCTAAAGGAAGCAATTCAAGAGGTGGTTCAGCGCTTAACTTAAAACGATTTAAGTCGACGCCATTGTAAAGTTGCGAGATTTTATAAGATGGCACTTGTATTTGTTGGCGCAGCCAGCTTTCCAGGTCTTTGGACATGGGAATATAGCGCTGTACCAGCGGTCGAAACAGTTTACGCAACAGCACATAACGCGGATTCGTGCCATCAACATCATCCAGATCTCTACCATGTTCACCGTGAATTCGGTGTTTTATACCAGCTAAAAAGCCCGGTAATTGAGCCTCCAAAGCTGATAAATTTCGGGTATGCAGAATATCAGGTTTTATTTTTCTAAGAAGCCGCCATAAGCGCAGATAAACGGCCAGATCCTTGCCTGGTTTTTTATGTAAACAATAGACGTCGACGTCATCTCGGGTGATACGTTCACGAAAGCTGGTGTAATCGGTCATGCAGATTACCGCATGGCGATACTTATCTGCAGGCAAGTGGTTGATTAAATTGACGACGCCATTTTCCAAGCCGCCAGTGCCCAGACGAAACAAAACATGGGCGATCAGAGGTGTGTCTGCTTTCATCGATGCCTGGATGTATGATGATGAATTTTTTGTTGGTTTTTCAGATACGGATCAAACACCTTGTGCTCCTCTGTTAAATGCTTTATCCACCAGTGCTTGAGAAAACTCATCAATAAATCCGGGTCTCTATGTACACATGCATTTTGACTGACTAACTTGAATTCGGAAAAAAGCTGCTTGCGTTGCGCTGAATCATCATCAAGCCCAGGGTAGGGGGTTTTACTTAGAATCCCCTGTTCAGTCACAAAGTGAAAGCCCATGTAGAGTTTTGAAAGGTCGATAGTGGGCTTTAAAAAAGTAAGCTCATGACCTTGCTGGATAAAGTAGTGCAGCGAATTTATAGTCGAAACGATGCCTTTATGTTGCTCGTTAAGAATAGGGCAATCAATATCGTAGTTGTCCTGCCAAACGATGAAAAGTGGAGTGTCCATGAGCTCTTCGCTTAATAAAAAGGTGGATTGGTAAGGTGTTAATTAAAGGTTGAGCGCTTTTCTTGGAAATTGCATGGTCATGCAATGCAAACTGCCGTATTGATGAACTAGCGGCCGACAAGGCGTGGCGATAATCGTGCGATCCGGGAAGCACTCTGTCAGACGTTGCAAGGCTATCGCATCGTTAGGATCATCATAAACCGGCACCAACACCGCATTGTTGATAATCAAAAAGTTGGAATAATTTGCCGGCAGACGTTGCCCTTCATCGTCGTAAATAGGCTTCGGCATCGGCAATGGAATCAGCTGATAAGCCTCGCCGGATTGAGTGCGCAAGGCTTGCAGTTGTGCCTGCATGGCTTGCAGACTGTCGTGATGCGGGTCTTGCGGATCAGCAGAGCTGGTGTAAGCAATCGTGGTGGCAGTGCAAAAACGCGCCAGCGTATCAATATGGGCGTCGGTATCGTCGCCGGTGAGATTTTCCTGATCTATCCATAACACACGATTAGCGCCAAGGTGTTTGAGTAATTGCTGCTCAATTTCTTGCTGGTTTAAGTTCTTGTTTCTGTTGGGGTTCAATAGACATTGACGGGTCGTCATGATGGTGTCTATGCCATCGCTTTCAACGCTGCCGCCTTCCAGAATGAAATTAATATCGACAGATTTAGCGCCTTTAAAAGGAGCAACTTTCAATAGTTCTGAATTAAGCGCGTTATCGAATTGATGCGGGTATTTTTCGCCCCAGCCGTTAAAACGAAAGTTCAGCAGCCGTGGCTGGCCGTCATTTTCCGCCGTTAAAAAAACCGTATCCCGCACCCAGATGTCGTTAACCGTGGCATGAATAAAGGTGATGTTATCCACGGTTTTCAACTGCGGCTGGATATGCTGTTGATGCTCGTCATCGCGGCAGACAATTAGCAGTGGTTGATACTGACTGATGGTGTCGGCAATGAAAGTATAAGACTGTTCGACAGCGCTAAGATTGCGGAAATCGCCGGTGTGATGCGGCCAGGCGATTAATACGGCAGCTTGTCGTTCCCATTCGGCTGGAAAGCGGATCATTGATGTTGGTTTCCTGTAGTTAACATTTCTTGGGCATGCGCCAAGGTGTTGGCGGTAATGGTGACACCACCCAGCATGCGGGCAATTTCTTCAACGCGTTCGTCATCATGAAGTAACCTAACGCTGGACGAGGTGATGTCGGTTTTATTGTTTTTTTCAACGTAAAGATGCTGGTGCGCTTGTGCTGCGACCTGCGGTAAATGGGTGACGCACAGCACTTGCCGGTTGTGACTCAAGCTGCGCAATTTTTGCCCGACAATTTCCGCTATGCCACCGCCAATACCCGAATCAACTTCATCGAAAATCATCGTCGGCGTGGTTTTGTCGTTTGTCGTGGTGACTTGGATCGCCAAACTGATGCGCGATAACTCACCGCCCGAGGCCACTTTAGCCAGTGGTTTGGCGGGAAGTCCCGGGTTGGCGCTGACCAGAAACTCGATTTTATCGATGCCGTTAAGTTTGGGCGCCGGGTTTTCCAGTGCGCTGAGTTGGACTAAAAACTCGCCTTGCGGCATGCCCAGTTCCTTAATCATCGCGGAAATTTGTTGTTGTAATTGTTGGCCGCTAGTTTGGCGCTGCTTGGATAGCTGCTCGGCCAGTTGTTGGTATTGTTTCAGAGTTTGCTGGGTGAGTACTGTTAAAGCTTCGATGCGCTCGCTGCTGTGGGTCAGGCTATCGAGTTCCTGTTCCAGTTTAATCATCAGCTCAGGCAATTCGTCCGGATTGACATGGTGTTTGCGGCTAAGGCGTTGTACCTGAGCAATTTGATTTTCCAAGGCTTCCAGATGTTGCGGGTCGATTTCCTGAGCTTCCAGAAAGCGCCGTAATTGCAGTGCGGCTTCTTCAGTTTGGATTTGCGCATCGGACAGCATCGCGCAGATGTCATTTAATTCCGGCGCAAAGCGGGCGATGTGCTGCAACTCGTTTAAACTGTGGTTGAGCATCTGGTTAGTCGACAACTGGTCGCTTTCATACAGGCTATCCAGCTGGGCTTGGCCGACACTTAAAATATCGCCCAAGTTGGCAAGTTTGCTGTGTTCTTCCGAGAGCGCGGTATAGTTGAAATTGGCCAGATCCAATTGCTGTAATTCTTCAATTTGGTAGCGCAGTAATTCTTCGCGTTCGGTTTGATCCTGACTGGCTTTAACTAAATGGTTTAGCTCTTTTTGGCTGTTGTGCCATTGCCGATAACAGTCGTTGAGCTGATCCAGCAGGGGGTGGTTTTTAGCGTAAGCATCCAGCAGGCGGCGTTGCTCTTCTGGATCCAGCAGGGTTAAGTGTGCGTGCTGGCCGTGAATTTCCACCAGCTTTTCACTTAATTCCTGTAAGGCTTGCAAGGTGACCGGGCGATTGTTGATATAAGCCTTGGAGCGGCCGTCGCTATTGACGATGCGTCTAATTAAGCAATGATGCTCATCATCCAACTCATTGGTTTTAAGCCATTGTTGTGCTTCCGGCGCATCGGCAAGATCGAATTCCAGATTGATTTCAGCGCGTTTGCAGTCGGGTCTGACATAACCGGAATCGGCTCTGTCGCCCAGCGCCAGGCCCAAGGCGGTCAGCAAAATGGATTTGCCGGCACCGGTTTCGCCAGTCAGCACGGACATACCTTTGTCCAGATCAAGATCCAGGGATTTGACGACCGCAAGGTCGATAATATTAAGATTTAATAGCATCGGGATGTGTGTGGTAACCACGGCTCCAGTCTAATTTATTTCTGAGGATGGCAAAAAAATCATGCCCTTCAGGGTGCAGAATTCTAATGGGTTTGGGATCTTTTTTGACCAAAATCGTATCGCTGATCAGCACTTCCGGTATTTCGATGTGATCGCAGGTAACCAATGCGTTGATTTGCGCGGTCTGGCAAAAGCTTATTTCAATTTCAACAGAATCGGCAATCACAATCGGACGATTGGATAAAGTGTGCGGATTCAATGGCACTAATACCAGGGCATTTAACGAGGGGTGTAAAATCGGCCCGCCTGCAGACAACGAATATGCAGTTGACCCAGTGGGCGTGGAAATAATCAGGCCGTCTGAACGTTGCGAATTTAAAAACACGCCGTCAATTTTAGTGACAATTTCGATCATGCTCGGTGTCACCCAGCGATGAATGGCGACTTCGTTGACTGCTGTTTCTTCGTGAATTATGCGGCCTTCACGAATAATTTTGGTACGCAACAAATAGCGATTTTCTTCTAAATACTGTCCTTGCAGGATGTTATGGAGCTTTTCCGGCAAATCTTCGGGCGATATGTCTACCAAGAATCCCAGTCGACCTAAATTGACACCAATCAAAGGAATGTCAAAATCAACAATGGCGCGTGCTGCGGCCAGAAACGTACCATCTCCACCGATGGCAATCACTAGATCACACAACTCACCCATATTGCCAGGAGAACATGATTTAACCGATCGGTCGCCGATAAAATGCGCACTATCTTTGGCAACGACCACTTGATAATTCTGTTGTTGCAAGTAGTCGAAAATGACCGCCAGGGTCGCGGCAACACTTGGGTCGCTTGGCTTTGCAATGATCCCTATGGTGGTAAACGAACGATGCATGGTTAAACCAAAAGCCACAAAACGCCAGATTATACAATAGTGGTCGTCTGCTAACGAGTTTTAGCCGGATTCTGAAGTTGTATTGTCGATTGCTTTGCTAGCACTCGCCTGGCTGGAGTGCTAAAATTACACATCAATATTTTGGTATGGCTTGTCTTAGCCGAGTTTTTTGAGTGCGAAATGCAAATATTATGAGTGAAGCTCAATTGTTAAATGAACGCTCGATGCAATTACTGAAAACGCTGGTTGAGCGTTATATCAGTGACGGCCAACCGGTCGGCTCAAGAGTGTTGTCAAAAGATTCGGACTTGAATCTTAGTCCAGCCACTATTCGCAATGTCATGGCCGATCTTGAAGATTTAGGCTTGGTTCACTCGCCGCATACCTCCGCCGGCCGTGTGCCGACAGTAAGCGGTTATCGCATGTTCGTAAATTCGTTACTGACTGTTAAGCCCTTGCATTCCAATGAGTTATCTCATTTATATCAACAATTATTGGCGAATGAAGATCAGGGCGATGTGATCGGTGCGGCATCCAGATTATTGGCAGATCTTACAAAAATGGCCGGCGTCGTCACTTTACCTAGAAGGGAAGTGGTGTTTTTGCGACACATTGAATTTTTGCCATTGTCTCATGGCCGGGTGCTGGTCATTTTTGTGACGAATGAACAGGAAGTGCATAACAAGATTATTCATACATCCAAAGTTTTTAGTGCCTCAGAGCTGCAGCAATACGCCAATTATCTTAATTCTATTTATTCCGGGCTCAGTCTTAATGCCGTTCGGAAGGCGGTGTTAAAAGAGCTGCAAGACGATCAGGAACAGATGAATCAAGGCATGATTGATGCTGTCAGAATGGCTCAGCTGGCCTTTGATCAAGACGGTTCAAAAGAAGATTATGTCCTAACCGGCGAAACCAATTTGATGGGGTTCTCTGAGCTTGCCGACATGGATCGCTTGAAAAAACTGTTTGAAGCCTTCAGTCAGAAGCAGGATGTCATTCATTTACTCGATCAATGCATGAAAGCCGATGGTGTACAGATATTTATCGGCGAAGAATCAGGATATCAGCCCTTTGATCATTGCAGCCTGGTGACCTCATCCTATTCGGTTAGCGATGAAGTTGTAGGGGTGTTGGGGGTGATCGGCCCAACACGCATGGCTTACGAAAAAATCATCCCATTTGTTGATGTGACAGCAAAATTACTCGGCGCAGCCTTGAATCCAAAATCCGGATCCCCATTGTAATTGTCGAATCTAACTACCTTACACAGGAATTTTAAAAAAATGAGTACAGAGCAGGAAAAACCAGAACTACAGGTTGATGAAGAAAATCAGCAACAAGAGCATACCGAAGTCGGTGAACATGAATACACCATTGATGAATTGAAGCTTGAGCTGGTCGAGGCAAAACGCCAAGCCCATGAAAACTGGGATAAAGCGGTGCGTGCTCAAGCCGAGAGTGAAAATCTCAAAAGAAGAACCCAAAAGGATTTGGAAGATGCTCATAAATTTGCCCTGACCGGTTTTGCTAAGGAATTACTGCCTGTTCTTGATAGTTTGGTATTGGGATTACAAGCTGCTACCGGAGACAGTGAAGAGGTGCAAAAGTTCCGGGAAGGTAGTGAATTGACATTGAAACAACTTGAGTCGGCATTTGCCCGCTTCAAAATCGAGCCGATTGAGCCGCTTGGACAGCCTTTTAGTGCTGAATTGCATCAAGCTGTTGCCGTGCATCCCGATCCGTCGGTTGAGCCCAACACGGTCATCAACGTATTTCAAAAAGGCTATGCGTTAAACGGACGATTGCTGCGTCCCGCCATGGTAGTGGTTGCTAAAGCGGCCGAACAGCCGGCAGTAAATTCGCCTGGTATTGATGAGCAGGCTTGAACAACACAAAACAGCCCCCACAATGGCAATAACTAATTCACTTAAATTAAAGATCTGGAGTATTACATGGCTAAAATAATCGGTATCGATTTAGGAACAACCAACTCGTGTGTCGCTGTGTTGGAAAACGGCGTGGCTAGAGTTATTGAAAACAGCGAAGGTGCGCGGACCACGCCTTCAATTATTGCCTTTGCCAACGACGGTGAAGTATTGGTTGGACAGTCAGCTAAGCGCCAAGCCGTAACCAATCCGAAAAATACCTTGTTTGCAGTTAAACGTTTGATCGGTCGTCGTTTTAAAGATGATGTCGTACAAAAAGACATTGCCATGGTGCCCTACAAAATCGTTGAAGCTGAAAATGGCGATGCTTGGGTTGACGTCAATGGCAAGAAAATGGCGGCACCAGAAATTTCAGCACGCGTATTGATGAAGTTGAAAAAAGATGCGGAAGCTTATCTGGGTGAAGAAGTCACTGAAGCGGTTATTACTGTACCGGCTTATTTTAATGATTCCCAACGTCAAGCGACAAAAGACGCAGGCCGCATTGCCGGTTTAGACGTGAAACGTATCATCAATGAGCCAACTGCTTCTGCATTGGCTTACGGAATGGATAAGCCAAAGGGCGACACCAAAATTGCGGTTTACGACTTGGGTGGTGGTACTTTCGATATTTCAATCATTGAAATTGCCGAAATTGATGGCGAGCATCAATTTGAAGTGTTATCAACCAATGGCGATACCTTTTTAGGCGGTGAAGATTTCGACTCAAGAGTCATTGAGTTTTTGGTTGCCGAATTCAAAAAAGACACTGGCGTTGATTTACACAATGATCCATTAGCGTTGCAACGTTTAAAAGAAGCGGCTGAAAAAGCAAAAATTGAATTGTCATCAGCACAACAAACAGATGTCAATCTGCCTTACATCACTGCCGATGCTACCGGTCCTAAGCATTTGAACGTGAAATTGACGCGTTCAAAACTGGAATCATTGGTTGAAGAATTGATTAACCGAACTAAAGGCCCATGCGAAACAGCGTTGAAGGATGCGAAATTAACGGCTGCTGATATTCATGATGTTATTTTGGTAGGCGGTCAATCCCGCATGCCAAAAGTACAAGAAATGGTAAAAGGCATTTTTGGTCAAGAGCCGCGTAAAGATGTTAACCCGGATGAAGCCGTTGCCTTGGGTGCTGCTATTCAGGCTGGCGTGTTGGCCGGTGATGTTAAAGATGTGTTGTTGCTGGACGTTATTCCGTTGTCTTTGGGTATTGAAACCATGGGCGGCGTGATGACCAAGCTGATCGAGAAAAACACCACGATTCCAACCAATGCCTCACAAGTGTTTTCAACCGCTGACGATAACCAGTCTGCTGTAACCATCCATGTATTGCAAGGTGAGCGTGAGCTGGCATCAGCAAACAAATCATTGGGTCGTTTTGATTTGGCGGATATTCCTCCTGCACCAAGAGGCGTTCCGCAAATTGAAGTGGGTTTTGATATCGATGCCAATGGTATTTTGAACGTTTCAGCAAAAGATAAAGCCACTGGCAAAAAGCAGTCCATCATCATCAAAGCATCTAGCGGATTATCTGATGAAGAAGTTGAACGCATGGTTAAAGATGCAGAAGCGCATGCTGATGAAGATCGTAAATTGCATGAATTGGTCGGCGCACGAAATCAAGCGGATGGTTTGATTCATGCGACTGAAAAATCGCAAAAAGAATTGGGCGATCAAGTCACTGCAGATGAAAAGGCCAGCATTGAAGCGGCTATTGACGCATTGAAAGCCGTGCTAAAAGGTGATGATAAGGCGGCTATCGAAGCTAAAACAGAAGCGTTGGCGGAAGTGTCAGGCAAATTAGCTGAGCGTGTATATGCACAAAAAGGTGGTGCGGAAGGCGCAGGTCCAGCAGATTCAGCCTCAGCTCATAAAGCTGATGATGGCGTGGTCGATGCGGAATTTGAAGAAGTCAAAGACGACGACAAAAAGTAAATTATCTTGGCTAGCTGGATTTTAAGCTGGTCAACGTTAACAATGTAATAAAATACAAAGGACACCCTGAACACGTTTTTTGATGCGTGGACTTGGTGTCCTTTATGGTAAATGGCTCTATTTAAGGGCTGTATTTTGAGAACACAGGATTCTAACTGGCTTGCGCTTGGTTAAATCGAACATACAAAGCGGATAGTTAAACAAACATGGCAAAAGAAGATTATTACAAGCTTCTGGAAATAGACAGAAACGCCAGCGATGCTGAGATAAAGAAAAGCTATCGCAGTAAGGCGATGAAGTTTCATCCGGATCGTAACAAAGATAATCCGGAAGCAGCGGAGATTAAGTTTAAGGAAATTAAAGAAGCCTACGAAGTCTTATCTGATCCTAAAAAACGTTCTGCCTATGATCAATTTGGCCATGCCGGTGTTGATTCTTCGATGGGTGGTGGCCGAGGCGGCTTTGGCGGTGAAAATTTCAGTGATATTTTCGGTGATGTTTTCGGTGATATTTTTGGCGGCGGCAGGCAACAACGCGGCGGTGCGCAGCGCGGCTCTGATTTACGCTATAACCTTGAACTGAGTTTGGAAGAAGCGGTATTCGGCACTGATGCCAAAATTCGTGTGCCGGTATTGGTCAGCTGTAATGAGTGCAGTGGCTCAGGCGCAAAAAAAGGTTCAAGCCCCATCATCTGTACAACATGTAACGGCCATGGTCAGGTAAGAATGCAACAGGGATTCTTCTCTGTGCAGCAGACCTGTCCAACTTGCCGTGGTTCAGGCAAACAAATTAAAGATCCATGCGGTAAATGTCATGGGCAGGGCAGGGTCCAAGAAAATAAGACCTTGAACGCAAAAATCCCCCCCGGCGTTGATACCGGTGATCGCGTGCGACTGGCGGGTGAAGGTGAAGCAGGTGCCAATGGTGGCCCATCTGGCGATTTATATGTGCAAATTCAAGTTAAAGAGCATGCCATTTTTGATCGTGACGGAGCCAATTTGTATTGCGAAGTGCCCATCAGTTTTGCAACGGCCTGTTTGGGTGGAGAGTTAGAAGTCCCTACGCTGGATGGCAAGGTAATGCTGAAAATACCTGCTGAAACTCAAACCGGAAAATCTTTCCGATTGCGCGGTAAGGGTGTTAAGCCGGTTCGCGGTGGTCCTGTGGGGGATTTGTTCTGTAAAGTTCAAGTTGAAACTCCGGTCCATCTAACTAAAGAACAAAAAGCGTTGGTGGAAAAATTAGGTGAATCTTTGTCTGGTGGTAAGCACCACAGCCCCCAGGAGTCTTCCTGGACAGACAGCGTGAAGAACTTTTTTGACAAGTTGACAGGATAATTAATGACTCGTATCGCAGTAGTTGGAGCATCTGGAAGAATGGGGCTTTGCCTGATTAAGGCGGCTGCATTTGCCAGTCATGCAGAGTTAAGTGTTGCCGTTTCAAGACTGGAAAGTCTGGCAATAGGAAAAGATGCTGGAGAACTTGCTGGTATCAGCGCTCAGGGTGTTAGGGTTGTGGCTGATTTGGTCTCTGTTGTCGATCAATTTGATGTGCTGATTGATTTTACTCGGCCGGATGCTTCAATCGAATTTATCGAAATCTGTCGTAAAGCAGGTAAAAAGATTGTTATCGGCACTACCGGCTACAGCGATGCGCAGAAAGCTTTGATTGCTGAAGCGGCTAAAGACGTCGCAATAGTTATGGCTCCCAATATGAGTGTGGGCGTTAATCTATCGCTTAAATTGCTCGAGATGACTGCCAAAGTAATGGGAGATAGTACCGATATTGAAGTGATTGAAGCCCACCATCGCCATAAAATTGATGCGCCTTCCGGCACGGCTTTGCGAATGGGTGAAGTAATCGCCAATACTTTGGGGCGTGATTTAAAAGATTGTGCTGTTTACGGCAGAGAAGGTATTACCGGTGAAAGGGATCGGAAAACCATCGGGTTTTCAACCATTAGAGCGGGTGACATCGTCGGCGAGCATACCGTGATGTTTGCAGACGATGGGGAGCGAGTTGAGATAACTCATAAGGCTTCAAGTCGAATGACGTTTGCAAACGGCGCTGTTAGAGCGGCTGTATGGCTCCAGGATAAGGAGCAAGGCTTGTACGATATGCAAGACGTATTAGGCCTCGCCTAAGTTTTAAAACTCAAATGAGTGGGCTTTCCAAGCTGGAAAGCCCATTTAAATATTTAAAAGCAGTCCTGGTATGCCAATGGATTGTATTCGCAAGGCATTGTTGCCTTCTTCATAAGCCAGTAGCTTTCCTTCTTTTTGCCAAATTCTAAAAGCCAAGGCGTTCGAAAGAACGCGAATAGGATAGTCTCTCGGCAATTTTTGTAGATACGGTTGAATAGTAACGAAATCGGTAGCTCCATATTGCTGCATAATCGATTTTAGACCGCCATTTGCAGGGCCAATATTGTACGCCAATAGTCCAAGAAATAAGTCGCCATGCATTTGCGCGAGATAATATTTCAAAGTGGCCGCAGCAATAAATGCATTATGACGAGCATCGTTTAACGATATTTTTTCGACAATTTGTTTTTCAACCTGAGCGGTTATCGCTTTAGGTACTTGAGTGATTTGAAACAGGCCTCGTCCGCCATCTGCGCTGTCGCGGGGTAAAAATGAAGATTCTGTAGCGGCAACACCTTGCAGCAAGTTTGGATCTAGTGAGTATGCTTTAGCTGCTTCTTCAATTGCTGGCTGGTATTGTTTTGCACGCTTAAGTAATGATGTAAGTTGTTCCTGCTCATATCGACGATAGGCGGCGTAAACTTGATGCGCAAGGGTGACTCTGCCGGCTTCCTGCTTTCCTCCGACCAAAGTGCGAAAATTTCCGAATGCCTGAGTAAAGTTGTTTTGGCTGGCGAACCAGCTGATGGTTAATGCCAAAATAATTGGCAGTATGGGTATGAATTCCGGTTTTATGGATTGCAAATATTTTCTTAATTTGTGCCAGCCTGTCAGCAAGAAAGCAGTGGCAACGATAAGCACTAAAATGCCTGTTGCAAACGGTAAAAGGCTCGAAAATAAACTAGTGCCAGAAAACCAGTTGGCTGAGTAACCCAGTGCAATAATCACAGCGCTAAATCCCGTGAATACCAGGGCAACAATTTCTAATGTCAGAAAAATAAGCCTTTTATGTAGGCTGTGTGCGCTTAACTGTTTTTTTTTGGTGGAGCGTTTACGAGGTGTTGTTTGATTGTTGCTTTTTGTGGCTTTCGTGGATTTACTTTGGATTCTTTTAATATCGGCTTTGGGTGTATTCATTACATCAAAAAGTTAATTGATAGACCTCAAAGCAAGCAGGCTCTTAGGTTTGTGATTTAATGGCAAATTCAGTTAAAAACCAAACTCTGATTCATCAAAATCTTCGAATTGCTCCTTCAATCGTTTTTTCTCCCAATAAATTTCAATTTTCCTTCGAGAGTCTCTTTTAATGGAATCTTCGTCCTTGTCACTAGTAAGTGAAGAAAGTTCGCCATCATCGAGAATTTCACTGTCTTCATGCTCTATTTCTGGTTGAGCGGGAGATTCAGAATTCAAAGGGGATTTAGAAGATGATTTAGTCATTTGAACAGTTTAATAGTTGTTGATAGAAGAAAACTACGCTCTAATGAATAGGGATAATATCATCAGGATCTACAAATTCAACTCTACAATCAGCCTTTGCAATAAATTTACATTGTGCGTCCCCACAATGCTTAAAGCATTTCAAGTGCAATTTATTAAATCAGCTTGTCCATAGAAAAATCTTAATTAGCGGGTTAAAAAAATGTTGACGTATTGGGGGGCGGACAGTAGAATAGTCAGCTCTTCAAGGGCATTTGTTAAATAACAAATAATCAGCAAAGAAAATCGGGATATAGCGCAGTTTGGTAGCGCGCCTGCTTTGGGAGCAGGATGTCGGGGGTTCGAATCCCTCTATCCCGACCAAAAGCGCTTGTAGCTCAACCGGATAGAGCACCGGCCTTCTAAGCCGGGGGTCGCAGGTTCGAGTCCTGCCAAGCGCACCATTTATTTACCCCATCATATATTTTGGTGAGCGTAGCTCAGTTGGTAGAGTGCAGGATTGTGATTCCTGTTGTCGCGGGTTCGAGCCCCGTCGTTCACCCCATAAAATCAATAGCTTATACTCTTAGATCCAAAGTTTCTTAAAAATGTGTGGTTTTGTGTGTGGTTTCCACAAATCATAATGGATTTATAACAAATAACGGAAAAAAATCTAAATTCTGTACATATCGATGGGTCCTTATTCATAGGGTACATCAGTACAAGATTAACCATCATTATGTGTTTTACGTAAGCGAAACCTCCTATTCTGATGAAGTTCTATTTCATCACTTATCCCTCGTTGGTTTTACTTTCTGTTTAGAGACATCGTAGACATTCATCATACTTTGGCTTCTATGTCCTGATGCCGCCATCTTGTCGCCTACTGTGTCAGATATGGACTTACGTTTTACATCATGTAAAGTAAAATCCGTAAAATTAATACCAAGTTTTTCAGCTTTAGCTTTAGCAAGGTTACTAACCCTTGTCTTTGCACTTTTAAGTCCACGACTAGTTATTTTGTCACCTGTACGATCACTTATAAACAACCATCGCAATTCGGGTTTTATTTGTCTGACTAGATTTTTTTCCTCAAGTATTTGGTTGCGCTTTGTCTTAGCTCGGTTCCATACTGAAAATAGGTTATCGCTCCAAAGTGTAATGTTGTCTTTAGAGCCTTTTGCCCTATTGATTATCAAGCCCTCCGCTGTTTCGTTGGCGTCCGACATTTCCAATACTTCAATAGAACGCATACGACATTCGTAAGCTAATTCGATTATGTATGGCAAATACCAATATCCGCTTGCTTCTGCAACTTCCATTAAAAACCTGTAATCATCATCACTTGCGTAATGTTGTCTTGGTGGGTTCTTCAACTTAGTTACACCTAAGCTAATGTTGTTTTTGATTTTTTCATATTCTATTGCCCATGAAAATATACGTTTAATATAGGACATTTCCTTGTTCGCCCTGCTTATGCTTTGCTCTCCTCTTTTGTCCCGGTACTTCCGAATAGTACCTGTAGTCCAGTTTGTTATTGGCTCATCACCCAATAAACCTGTTTTAGTTTTGGTTTCACAGATTTTATCGTGGCAAAATTGGTAGTCTTGTTGTGTAAGTTGGCTAAGCTCACGCCATTTAAACGATTTTTGGAAATCAAATGACAATGTCCTGAATGTGACTTCATTAGTCTTCTTGCTAAATTCAAACGCTTGCCATATTTCATGCATTGAAGCGGAACCATCGCAAATACGTTTTGACTTTTGTTTTCCAGTTGAAGGGTCGCAATAATTGACGCGCCAGTGTCCTTTTTTTCTAAATGAATGATACCAAACACCGTTAGGTAGTTTGTCCTTGTCATTAAGAATATGCGGTGGATAGCGAGTGCTCGTGCGTGGTTTTGGTGTCATAAACTAATGGTGTGTAATTCGTTTAAACATTTTTATCATTATCAGATAAGTTATTTTGTATATGGTGACAATCAAGAGTTTCTTTATTTTAAAGGTAATTAACTTCTTTTAAATTAGACAGGTGCTTGTTATTCAAACTCAATATTTGCGCTTTTATCTATTTCTTGTATCCCCATCGCTTGATGGATAGCCTCAAGTGTTGTAAATATCTGACCGTTATTGCCATATAAAAATTTTACTTTTTGAGCGCGTAATAGCTTTTCCAATTTGGCGTTTGAAGTACATCCAGTTACAGCCTTGAGTTCCTGATTACTTACTAGGATTTGCATTAGCTTTAAATTCAAATTTTTATATATTTGCACGTCTTAAAATTACTGAAATTTTAAGTGCGGAGGAACCTCATGACCTGTATCCCAAAGCCATGTGTTGATCTTGCTATTTTTTATTAGTGTATTTAATTTAATTCTGTAGGTTTCACTGGAAGAAGCAGGAAAGATCAACAATGCAGTACCCGATTTATCGTTGTCAGCCAACAGAACACTTGCTGTCGGTACATTGGGTGGCAAGTTATATCGCAAACATTTAATAAATCGCCGCTTGTTCTGGACTAATGAGTTAATCAACGTAAGCTCATCGGCATTGTCATAGGGTATCCAGTTTTCATTCACCATCATCAAGGCGATTTCTTCATAAGATGGGGTGCCTGATTTATTGATCCCAAATGTCCCGATAACCATCAAGTGTCCGTTGGGATCCTCAGACCATAAGCCCATTTCGCTTCCGAAGACTTTACACAGGTAATGATATCGGTCCTTGTTCAATAGAATTGGGAAATCAGGCAGATGTTTGATCACCATTTTGAAGCCAAATCGGGCGGTGGTAATGTCTTTGACTTCACCAATGATTAACATGAGTTTTATTTGTTTGCCACTTTCAGCTATGGAATGCAGGGTGGTAAGCCGTCGTTGGGCTATTTTGTCTTTGTGTTCAAGCTCAAAGACTTCAGGAATATAAAGCAACGCGCTTAAACTCGAACGATTGGCGGTTTTGTCTTTGGCCGCTGCAAGCAAGTATTTACGAATGATGTACCAATTCCGTTTGCCAGTCATCGCAGGTGACCACTTATTGAGTTCAGCTTGTTCCCACAAATAATGCAAGGTGCCTCTTAAACTTAGTCTTTTGGGTTCTGATTTGGAATGATGGTTTTCATTTGCTTTATGATTAGACCCTCTGGGTATTGGGTTTATATCACCCTTGGTTAAGGTAAATTCGAATTTAAGGGCTGTCAGGCCAGTCTCGCTATTTTCCTTGATCGCCGAGCCCAAGACTTGATCCAACCCTGATAATCCGGCAGGGATTTCATAAGAACGGCACTCCAGATCATGATTGCTGCCGGTGTTGGGCATGCGTTTGAGAATGAAACGGTCATCGATTTTGGCTATGTACATGGGAACAGGTGGCTGTTTACAAGCACATAACGGTCGCATCTTTTGGGGATAAGCACTTATTAAGGATGCTTGGAAGCCTGCTTCGTCCATCGATATTTTCTTGCCCTGAAAGATATACTGCGATGCCATCTCATTCCCATCCTGAGGTGGCGGCTGTTTTCCCAAACACGCCTAGAGCTTTGGATGGGAACGAATAGGTATGTAGCATTTCAAAACCCATGACCCGTATTGATGCTGAATAAGCAGACAATGATTGCTGAATCTGAGCGGATCGCAAGTTGTTAACTGGCGGTACCGTTTGTATCGAACCATTAACAGTTTTTACGGGTGAGGCTTGTTCAGCCCCTAAACGGGAGGCAATTTTAGCGGCTCGTCTAATAAGTTGTGATCGGTAGAGTTTATTGAAATTCGGTGTCCTGGAATGGTAATTCGCAGCACGTTGCCAGATATCACCCTGATCGTTTTGGAGATGTCCCGCAATCCGCCATGCTGCCAGATAGTAGGGATAGCAACCTTTGGCCAATACGTGGCTTTCGTTGATGCCGAAGGATCGTAAATCCGCTAGAGAAACCGTATTAAATTGCATGACTCCATAATCATAAGTGCCATTGTTATTGCGTACTTTTTGTCCCGGTTTGCCGCCTTCCTGTTCGGCCACTGCCAACAAGACCAAGGCGGGGATGTGGTAATGGTTGGCGGCTTGAATAGAACATTCAATGCGTTCTTGTTGATAATGAATCGGGATATCCGCTTGCATGGTCAGGTTACCCCATTGTTGTTTTCTTATCGCGAAAAGCGGCAACTTCGCCATTGAAGTCAGGGGCTTCTTTACCTGCTTTCATGCCTGATCTTTGTTGCGCTAAAGCACCAGGATTGGCAATCGCTGTCGCTAATTTGCCACCGAAGGTGTTTTCACGGATGTTATGTTTGGTTTGGGCGAATTTATCATTTGCGAGTTCACCAATGCCGCGAGCGATAGCTTTACCAAACGATTCATTGCTGCCTTTTTGCTGGGAAGCAGACGTTTTTGAATTACTGTCTTGTTGTCCCAATGGGCTTTCACTTGTAGTCGATGTGCTTGTGTTGCCCATCCCACCGATACTACCAACCGTATCTCCCATCGATGTTGCAAGTGAATTACTGCTTGAACTATCACTATTGTTTCCGTTAGCTCCAAACATTGATGACAAACTTGAACCAGATGAACTGTCGCCGCTAGAAGCTTTCATAGCAGCTTGGATTGCCATGACTCCACCAGACATCGATTGTGCTGTTGAAATAGCAGCTTGGGCTGCTTGATTGGCAATCGCCGCGGCGGTTGCAGCCCCTACCAACAATGCTCCTGTTCCTGCTTGCCCGATATGTCCGGTATTAATGTGACCGGTGACGATTGAAGACACCATTGTTGGCACTTTGTTTGCCAAGTTATATAAAGCAATGGTGGCCAGTAAGATAACGCCCATTTCTTTTAAAACCACTTCGGCAGACAATGTGCTGATTAGGTCGCTCAGGAAGTTTTGGCCTATGCCGACAATTAATATCATGACCATCAACTGAGTACCCACCATCAGCACACTCTTGTAATATGCTATAGCGATATCAGATGTCCACCGTGAACCGCCAAAGCCTAAAAAGAAGATTCCGGCATAGGCCAGAATCCAACTCGCTATGGTCAGTAACATCATATTCACGGCAATCAAGCCGAACAATGCCAAAATGACCAAGGCGATTGCAGTTGCGACAATGGCCTGCGCCATTGACCCAAAAGAAAAATCCGTTGCATCAATTATTTTGGTAAAAAAATCCAATGCCAAATTGATGATCGTTCCTGGAGTCACGACACTGGGTACATGGGCAGCTTCTCCAGCAATGCCTTTCAGGGAGTTGATAAATGCCATGGCCATTTGTGGGCCGTTATCGAGCAACCATAAATAAAACCCGGTGAACCCTAGAAAACGAATTAGTTCGACAAAGAAATCTGAAATATCGGCTTTTTTAAGTGCCAAAATGCCAAACGTCCAGACCATACTGATAAGAGTCAACCCCCAAAATAATTGGTAGGCGTGTTTTTTGATTGTGCCTTCCCAACCTGTGGCCGCCGTTTGGTATTTGGCCATCACTCGGTTAAATGCATCGGCATCGAGGGTTGCGGCAGACACATCATTGACTAGTAAGGTTGATAATGAAAACCCCAATATAATCAAAATGAAATTTTTGCTTGGCATAGTGAACCTAACCTAATAACTGATGACCTTTACCGGTTTGTACCGGTTTATTGAATGTCTTTCATTTTAGAAACTAGTACCCAATTTCTTTAGCTGGTTTGTAAGTACCGCTTTTAAATTTGTTCATCTTTGTGTCTGGTTCTAGTGAAGTTTGGTTTTGCGATTGAATTGGATCGCTTTTTTGATTTACCAAGATCACAATAATGCTTAGAACAAAAACCAGCAGTATGACGATGCTGGCAATACGATACTGACTTAATAATAAGAGGATAGTTTTCATAGTATTAATACCCCGTTTCTTTGGCTGGCGTGTAGCTGCCACTTTTAAACTTTTCCTCCAAGGCTATTGCTCTGGCCTCCTTGTCATTTTGTACAGCCATTTGGGTAGCCAAGGCGTTTTGTTGGGCGACTAATAATCCCCTGATTTGCAGTAGTTGGTTGGCTTGCTCACTGGCCAGTTCATTGGCCGCTTGTAAAGCTTGCAGTCGGCCGGTCGAGGATTGCGCGGCTCGTTGTAATTCCCACAAGTGTTTTGAGTCCCTTTGCAAGGTTTGCTGTTGTTGGTCAACACCTCTGAACAGCGCATCGTTTGCCTTTTTCCGTGCTTCTGAGCTTAACCGGTCTACCTCAGCTAATTTAGCAAGGTCAGCAACCGTGCAGCGATTTGCGCCAATACAGGGCAAGTTCCGGTAATAATCGATCACCTGAAATTGTCCGAGGAAGCTATCGAAACTTAAAGTGGACCCCGCCGTCCAGACAAATATTCAGCCAGTTTAAGATAGAGGCCTGTTTACATTACAGC
>JABFRC010000208.1 GCA_013141375.1 Methylococcaceae bacterium
GGTTTATATATTGTTAATGCCGTGACAGTGCTTTTAAAGCAAAAATAAAACAGAAGTTAGGTTTTTTTAAAAATTAATCAATATTTCTCGAAATAGGCTTTTAGGAAAAGTGAAGTGTCAGCCATGCCTTTGTGCAGATGTTGCTCAATTTCCGCCATTGTAATCTCGCTTTCAGTTTTTCCGGCTGCCCAGTTAGCAACAACGGCGATTGCCGCATAATCTATATTAAGCTCTTTGGCTAGTGCTGCTTCTGGCATGCCGGTCATTCCTACTAAATCACAGCCCTCTTGTTCCATGCGTTTAATTTCGGCAGCGGTTTCTAAACGCGGACCTTGTGTGCATCCATAAGTGCCACAAGGGATGATTTTTATTTGGGCTATTTCTGCTGCAGTTATTAGCTTTGATCGAAGTTGTTGGCTGTAAGGGTAGGAAAAATCTATGTGAGTAACACCTTCTTGGTCATTGTCAAAAAAGGTATGTTCTCGGCCGTAACTGTAATCAATAATTTGATCCGGTATGGCAATCTGAGCCGGTCCCATATTTTGTGTGATTCCACCCACCGCAGCGACAGCAATTATCTGGTTAACGCCCAGTTGCTTTAGTCCCCAGATATTAGCTCGATAATTAATTTTGTGCGGTGCAAAGCGATGTGGGTTGCCGTGCCTAGCTAGAAATATGATTTCTTTATTGCCCAGTTGCCCGGTAATAAATTCCGCCGAAGGTACTCCGTAAGGAGTGGCTAATTGATCTCGTTTGATGATTTTTAAATCAGCGAGTTGGGTCAGTCCTGTGCCGCCTATGATGGCTAATTTGCTCATGCGTCGTCACCATTTTTTTTACATGCGAAGATGCCGGGAGCATTGCGTAAGTAGCCTTTGTAGTCCATGCCATAGCCGAATAAATATCGATTCTCAACTTTTAACCCTACAAAATCTGCAGTAATTGGTTTTTCATGGTCGAGAATTTTATCGACAAGTACGGCGCTGTATATAAAGCTTGCGCCTTGTTCACGACAGAATTCATAGATGGCTTGCAAGGTAAAGCCTTCATCCAAAATATCATCCACAATCAGGACAGTTCTATTTTTAATTGGCGTTGATGGCTTCAGTAGCCATTGGATGTTGCCGCCAGATGTGAGATTTTGATAGCGGCTAGCATTAATAGCATCTAATGTAAGCGACATGGTTAATTTGGTTAAAAGTTTGCCACCGATTGCAATTCCACCATTCATCACACAGAGCAGTAATGGATTTCGGTCAGCCAATACGATATTGATTTGCTTAGCCATTGTCTCAATGGCTGCTTCGACTTGCTGTTCGCTGTATAGCAAATCAGCTGTTGCTTGTACGAGTTTGATTTCTTTGAGCATGCTAGTTAAAAGAGTTAATGAGATTGGAAATGTGTTGCCAATTTTCAGTGCACTGCAATTGTTCTCGATTGAGTTTATGTTTCCCTTGCATGCGATTGAGGCGTTGTTCTCTGATTATATTATTTTTGACGGGAAGGGACTCTAGGACTTGTTCGGCAGCGATGGGATTGTTGCAAACCAATATCATATCGCAGCCAGCATCTTGAGCCAGTTTGGCCCGTGTAGGGAAGTCTCCCATAGATGCAGCGCCTTCCATACTTAAATCGTCGCTAAAAATTACGCCATCAAATCCAAGTTCATTGCGCAAAATGTCTTGTAGCCAAAATCTCGAAAATCCGGCGGGTTTTATATCAATTTGTGGATAGAGAACATGTGCTGGCATGATGCCTTCCAAACCTTCGGCGATTAGTTGTTTGAATGGTAACAAGTCTTTTGCGCGGATGGTGTCAAGATTTCTGTCGTCGATTGGTAGAGTTAGGTGTGAGTCTAATGCAACTGCACCATGCCCGGGAAAGTGTTTGCCGGTGGCTGCCATGCCAGCTTCATTCATGCCTACTCTAAATGCACTAGCTAACTGAGTAGCTTTGACCGGATCGGTAGCAAATGACCGATTGCCAATAATTTCACTAACTCCACAATCGACATCTAAAACTGGCGCAAAACTAAAATCGACGCCAATAGCAAGTAATTCGGCGGCCATCAACCAACCCGCGGATTTTGCTAACTCTGGGGATTCAATATAGCGGCTCGCTGGGGGTAACCGAGTAAAGCCATTTTGAAAGCGTTGCACTCGGCCGCCTTCTTGATCCACAGCAATTAGTATGTTGCCATTACGGGCGTTACGGATACTTTTTATCAAGTCATCAACTTGTTTAGGATCCTGATAATTGCGTGAAAACAGAATTACTGCGCCGGTATTGGGGTGATTTAGTTTTTCTTTATCAACATCATCCAAGGTTAGGCCCTGGATGTCTAACATAATTGGGCCGATGGGAAGTTTGCTAGTCATTTTTTTGGATCGGAAAAAAATTGCAGTTGACCTATACTCAGAACACATTTTTGATGATGAGTAAGGAGTTAGCTAATGCGAATAATTGTTTTAATGTTAAGTTTGTTATTGTTACCTTTTATTGCGACTGCTAATAGTGGCGGCGAAAAAAAGGAAGAGGGCTCAGGGCCGGTTATAGAATATCTGGAAATGACTCCCAAGTTTACTGTTAATTTGAACGAGCCTCGTAAATACCTGATGGTTAATGTACAAATATTAGTTGAGGGAGCAGAAGCCGTTGCCAAGATTAAAAAACACATGCCTGCGTTAAGGCATGAACTTATTATGCTTTATACCGGTCGTGCCTCAGATCAACTACAAACGATGGAGCAACGTGAGGCATTACGTAAAGAAACTTTTGAAACAATACATAAAACCTTGGACCGACTGGAAAACAGTGACGGATTAAGAGATGTATTTTTTACTGAGATTTTAGTTGATTAATTTGCATGCAGTCGTGAATTTAAGTGTTGTTTAACAAGCAATAATTGCTCGCTGATTTGCTGTTCCGATAAAGGAACAGCGTCAAATTTTCCCCATACCGGCCCTGGCCAGGCAGCATCAGTCCTATACCGAACAATATGATGAATGTGCAATTGCGGTACCATGTTGCCGATAGCTGCCACATTCATCTTGTCAGCTTTGTATAGCGCTGCCAGGTTTTCAGCAAGATAGCAGGACTCATCAATTAATAAACTACGTTCAGTTTGATTAAGCTGGTAGATTTCAGTAATTTCAGCTCTCTCAGGCACCAGAATAAACCAGGGATAAAGGCTGTCGTTAATCAACAACAATCGGCATAAGTCGAAGCGGCCGACGGAAATAGTATCTTGTTGTAGTCGAGGGTGTAAGGAAAATGACATAGAAGGTTTTTAAGAGAGGTTCTGATTTTGATGGGATCAGTGTAACTTATATTAAGCCTAATATTATTACTTGGAGAGAGTGTCTTATGTCTGCAACAGTTATCGAGCAACCTTTGTTAGGTGAGAATAGATTGACTGTGTCGTTCCGGTTATTACTGGGGCTCTATGTCATCATTCCACTTTGCTTGATATTGCAGGGCTTTGATAACTGGTTTTGGCAGGGTTATTTACAGGCAAATATGCCCTCCAGCCCTAATCACTTCATTCTCTTCCAGATTCTTTTTGGCACGCCGCACATTATTGCCAGCGCGATTGTTTTGGCGAGTAACAAGGACTATCTCCAATTCTACAAACGTAACATCGTCTTGATGACCTTGGCTGTGATTCTGGTTTTTGGTGTTGGTAGTCTGATTATTCCTTATAAAGTGCTTTATGTCGTGGTTGCTGCCTGGACGGTGTTTCATGTATTAAAACAGCAGCACGGTATTGGTCGGGGTTTATGTCACTTGCCTAATTGGGCATTTAACATGTTGTTGTGGTTGAGTGTGGCGGCGGGTATATGCATATACGTGGGTATTTTTTTAAAAAATACGTTGGATTTACAACAAGCGGCATGGCTTAAGCAAAGTGCGGCGTTGTTATGTACAGGTTTGATATTAACTGCACTGTTCTGCCAGCGATATATAATCTCAGTGTTTGGTAGGTTGTTTTTATGGGCAAATGTCTTATTGGTGGTCAGCAGCTTTTATTTCTATCTGCAGCAATATTATTTTTTCGCGATCTTAGTGCCGAGGCTAGTGCATGATGCAACAGCCTACGTCTTCTATGTAACACATGATTACAATCGACATCACCAGCAACCGCAAAATACGCTTTATCGATTGGCCGATCGCTGCGGTGTCCATATTTTTGTGGTGTTGCCGGTGCTGTCGTTTGCGTTGGCGTTTGTCTTACAGTCTTATGGTGATGAGATTATCAGTACCATCACGCAAGTGCTGTTTGGGGTGGAGATCCGTAAGGCGATCACATTGGGATTGTTGGGTTATTTGGCGTTGCTTCACTATTATACGGAGGCGATAACCTGGAAGCAGGGCTCCCCGTATCGTCGATTTATCTCATTTTCTAAATGAAAAAAGGTGCTGAAAATTGTCAGCACCTCTCAAGTTAAGAATTAGTCTTTCAATGAAAAGCCAATTTTAATTGTGACTTGCCAGTGCGCTACTTTGCCGTCATCTATGTGACCACGGGTTTCTATAACTTCAAACCAGCGCATGTCATGAATGGTTTTTGCGGCTTTGTTTATCGCATTCTCTATGGCATCTTGAATGCCGACAGTCGATGAGCCGGTGAGCTCGATTTTTTTGTATACATGGTCAGGCATGACGTTATCTCCGTTGTTGGTAATAAGAATCTAGTTCCTGCAATCGTTGCGGTGTTCCTATATCCATCCAGAAACCAGAATACAACTGTCCCGAAACCCGTTGTTCAGCAATGCCTTGCATTAATACTGGCAGCAGCTTGCGTATGCCGTTCGGGAATCTTCTGAACAGTTCCGGATGATACAGTCCGATGCCGCTGAATGTGAATTTTTTAGTGAGAGTGTCGGAGATTGATCCTGTCGATTCTAATCCAAAATCTCCATTTGGGTTATGTACTGGATTCTTGACCAAGACTAAGTGCGCAAGATCTACAGGCTGGGTTTTCAACTCAGAGAAAGGCAGATCTGTCGCAATGTCACCATTTACGACTAAAAATACCTCATTGTTCAACAAAGGTAGGGCGTTGATGATGCCGCCTGCCGTTTCCAAAGCTTGGTTGCCTTCAGGTGAATAGCGGATTTCTGCGCCAAATTGGTTGCCATTACCTAGTGATTGTTCGATCTGCTGACCCAAATGGGCATGGTTAATAATGATTTCATGATAACCGGCGGCAACCAATTGTTCGATTGTATGAACAATTAATGGTTTTCCTGCCGCAGAAAGTAAGGGTTTGGGGGTATGGTCGGTTAATGGGCGCATTCTTTCGCCACGCCCCGCCGCAAGAATCATGGCTTTCATGCAGAAACTTTATCGGCAAGATTAATGTTTTCTAAGTACTCGCCAAATTCTGCGAGTTCAGGATATCGCGCAGCGACTTGAGTAACGTAAGCAAGTGTGCGAGGTATATCTTTGAGATAACCTGACTTACCATCCCGTAAATCAAGCCGGGAAAAAATGCCAATAGCTTTTAGATGCCTTTGCATTCCCATTAAATCGAACCAGCGGCGGAACCGTTCAAGTCCGCAATCAACGAGTTTGGCTTGTTCAAGGCGTTGGAAATAATTCGTCATCCACTGATCGACAAACTCCTCAGGCCAGTTGATGTAGCAATCGCGTAATAATGATACCAAGTCATAAGTAATGGGGCCGATGACGGCGTCTTGAAAATCAATCACGCCCGGTGAGTCTTGATCAATAATCATCAAATTGCGCGAGTGATAGTCACGATGCACACAGGTGACGGGCTGTTCCAACGCAGAATCAATCAGCACAGTGCTGACAACGTTCCAGATGTGTTTGGGCAGAGTCATTTCAAGCCGCTTGTCGACAAACCATTCGGTGAATATGTTCAGTTCTCTTTCCAATAGTGCAAGGTCGTAAGCAGGTAGCCCGCAGCTGGTTAAAGGTGTGTTGCTCTGCAAGTTAAATAAGCTATCGAAGGCACGTTGATAGAGACCGTCTGCGCTATTCTCGTTAAGGTTATCGAGATAAAGTTGACTGCCGAAGTCTTCCAGCAATAAAAAACCATCAGGCAGATTTTGTTGGAAAATCAAAGGGACTTTGACATTGGCATGCCTAAGCAAGTCTGCCACCTTGATAAAGCGAGCAATATCCTCTTTGTCCGGTGGCGCATCCATGACGATGAAGTCATCGTTGGCAACATTAACTCTGAAATAACGGCGAAAGCTGGCATCGCTGGAGGCGGGAGCATAGCTATTTACAGATAATGAAAGATCATTTTCAAGCCATTGCGTCATGGCCTGGGTTCTTGGGTCGGATGGAATCATAATGCTCAAATTAGATTAGTTATAATCGCGCTGTCGATTTAAGGTAAAATGTACTTTTAGGCATTTTATTCGATTTGCAAGTCATCCTGCTATTAATCCCATATTAACTATGCAACGCCGCTTATTTTTGGTTTTTTTACCTACGCTGTATACAGCGATCGATTCTGCTTCGGCAAATGATTCAGCATGGAATTGCCAACAGAGTAAAGATGGCAAAGAGTGGGTGTGCACGGGGGAGGCAAAAACGCCTGAACAAGCCTCTGAAACTACACCTTCTGTTAAACCGGAGCCGGCAAAGCAAGCTACACCCGCTCCGATCGAAGCAGCCAAGCCGACTTCGCCAGTAATTGAAGAGCCAAAATCAGCTGAGGAAATAGAATCTCCAAAAGCTGATCCAAAAGAAGTTATCGTTACTGACTCTGTGCCGGATAAATCTAATAAGACAGAGTCGAAAACGGCGATAGAAAAGCAAAATATAATCGAGCAAGCTGCGCCAACAGTTGACACTACCATAGTCGCTCCTAATGCAAAGCCCGAAATCCTAGGTACTAAAAAAGTGCTTCCTAAAGTTGACAGTGAGCGCCCAGGTTGGGCTTGCGGCGCAGGTGATGATAAAAACTGGGACTGTAAATTGGTCGGTGCTGATCCTAAAGGCGAACCAAGACCTCTTGAAACCGTAGAGTCTTCATCCAACTTAGGCTTTTTGGAACCCGCGTTTGATCACAAGCAAGAGCAGGTTTTTAGCACTCTGAGCTCCCAATTAAAATATGACCCCTGGCAAAACTGCATGTCGCCAGGGAAAAGTACTCCGGTTTATATTTCGGGCAAAGATTTAAGAGAAGTCACACCTTTAGATGTCAAATCGGATTATGGCGAAGTATTTGATAATGAAATAAGTAGTTATTTCGGTAACGTTGAAGTGACGCGTGCGGATCAACGCTCTTTATCGAACGCAGCCAGTTATGATTCAGTTTCAGATACCCTGGATTTGCAAGGTAATGTTTATTACAGCGAAGATGAATTGGCGTTGTACAGTGAGGCGGCGACATTAAAGCTGGCTTCAGATCAAGCCAAATTACGTGATGTAATGTTTATTTCCCCGAGTGCGCCATTGCGAGGGCGCTCTAAGGCGGTATATCGTGAAAATAAATCCTTGTCGCGTTATAAAGACGTCGCTTTCACCAGTTGCCGTCCTGGCAATCAAGATTGGGTGATGCATGCTTCCGAGTTGAAAATTAACAAAGCCAATGGCACAGGCGCAACCAAGAATGCCTGGCTTGAATTCAAGGGTGTGCCCGTGTTTTATACACCGTATATGTCCTTTCCTACTGACAAAAGAAGGCTTTCCGGCTTTCTGTCGCCAAGTCCTGGCTACACTCAACGCAGTGGCTTTAACCTTTCTGTCCCTTATTATTGGAATATCGCGCCCAATTACGATGCCACTTTAAAGGCGCGTTATTTTTCTTCGCGTGGTGTGGTGTTGGGCGGCAATATGCGCTACTTGACGGAAATGTCCAACGGTATGACCAGTTTGGAGTTTATGCCTGACGACAGTATTCGCAATAAGAGTCGATATGTAGCATCCATCAAAAACCTGACTCAATTCACACCGACTATCAGTTCAAATATGGATTTGAACTATGTCTCCGATAAAAACTATTTTGCTGAATTAGGTAATGCTCTGAGCATTCCCAATTTCAGTTATTTGAAAAGTCAGGCAGACATTGGCTATAGAACCGAGCCGGTATCCTTGGTTGCACGGGTTGAAAATTACCAATCTATCGATAAGGCAATCACCAAAGAACGATTACCTTACCGAAAGCTGCCGCAAATCAGTTTGAATTTGAATCATGATTTTGAGTCCATGCCGCTGAATACTGCGCTGGGCAGCGAGTACGTCTGGTTTCAGCATAATTATCGGGTTAATGGCCAGCGTATGAACGTCAAGCCGTCAGTCAGTTTCCCATTCCAAACGGCCAGTGCATTTTTAACGCCTAAATTATCACTGCAGCACACTGAATATCTACTAAGCAACCAAGATGCCCCAGGCCTGACTCCGGGTATTAGTAATCGCCAGTATCTGCAAAATGATGGAACCTATGGCAGCAGAACCTCCGATACTATTTCTCGTACCTTGCCGATTTTATCTGCAGATAGCGGATTGTATTTCGAACGAGATCTTGAGTTGGGCAATAGTGCTTATTTGCATACCGTGGAACCGCGGCTGTTTTATTTATATATCCCCAAAGTTGACCAACAAGATATTCCTATCTTTGACACGGCATTGTATGACTTTGGATATAACAGCTTATTCAGAGAAAACCGTTTCAGTGGTAGTGATCGGGTACAGGATGCCAATCAGATGACTACCGCCGTATCATCACGCTTAGTGGATAGCAAAACCGGTAGAGAAAAGCTCAAGCTGAGTGTTGGCGAGATTTTTTATTTTCGCGATCGTGATGTCAACTTGCCAGGTTACCCCAGAGAAACCAATCGCTTATCTAATTTGGTGACTGACTTAAATGCAGGATTGACGGATCATGTTTCCGTCGAAACGGGCGTGCAATGGAATCCCAATACCAATAATCTGGATAGACATCGGGTGATGTTTCATTACCTGAGTGAGCCGGGTTCCATTTTCAATATTGGTTATCGCTATAGAAAAAACACCATCAATCCGAACGCGATCAGTATTGCTAATCCGTTAACCCTGAAAAATAACGAAATAAAACAAACGGACATGTCCTTCCACTGGCCATTATTCGACAACTGGTATGCAGTCGGGCGCTGGCAATATTCATTGCTCTACAAATCGACGCAAGAGAGCTTTTTGGGCTTGGAAAAAGAAAATTGTTGCTGGAAATTTAGTATCGTTGGTCGACGTTATATTAACAACGCTAATATAATTTCTACGGGGACCACGACGAATAGTTTGCTGGGTGATGTTCAGGGTGTGAGCCAAACGGGTGTATTTTTCCAGATAGAACTAAAAGGCTTAAGTGGCTTCGGAGACAATCTTGAGCAGTTCTTCGAACAAAATATTTCCGGCTATCGGAAATCTGAACAATGAGTAAATTAAGCACTATGAAAAAAGTTATTACCTGTTTGCTATTGCTGTTTAGTTGGCAGCTTCATGCTCAAGTGTTGGATGCCATCGTTGCGGTGGTAGAGGATGATGTCATTCTCGAACGCGAACTTCAGGATGAGGTGTTGTCCGTCGTTCAACGCATTCAAGCCAGTAAGTCCGAAATTCCGCCCAATTACATACTGCGTAAACAAGTGCTGGAAAAACTGATTATTGATAAATTGCAGCGTCAGTTAGCTGAAAAAGCGGGTATCAATGTCAGTGAAGAAGCCCTGAATGGGTCGGTTGCTGACATTGCACAGAGAAACAACATGAATGTCGAACAATTCCGGGAAGAGTTGACCCGACAAGGTATGGACTACCCCACTTTTTTGAATAACATTCGCAATGAAATCATTATCAATCAGTTACGTGGTCGCGAAATTGGTGGCCGTATCAAGGTGACGGATCGTGAAGTCGATCATTATCTGGAAACCCAAGACAAATTGGGTGACGCCTCCATTCAATACCATTTGGGTCATATTCTGGTTGCAGTAAAAGAAGGTGCATCAGCATCTGAGATTCAAAAAGCGCAAGCCAAGGCCGATGAAATTGTGATTAAGCTTCGTAGTGGTCAAGATTTCACGCAAACAGCGATGTCTCAGTCCGATGATGCCAATGCCTTAAAAGGCGGCGATCTGGGTTGGCGCACCATGAGTGAAATGCCTACCTTGTTTGTGAGCGAAGCCAGCAACATGAAGCAAGGTGATATCGCGGGACCAATCCGCAGCCCAAGTGGCTTTCATATCATTAAAATGCTCGAGACTAAAGGCACTGGACAGCACACGATTGTTAAAACCAAAGTCAGGCATATTTTAATAAAAACCAATGAGCTCGTGGATGATGCCGAGGCAAAGAATCGATTACTGAATTTAAAACGACGTATTGCTGACGGTGATGATTTTGCGACACTCGCTCGTACGCATTCCGATGATAAAGGTTCGGCAATTAAAGGCGGCTCACTTGATTGGGTGGGGCCTAGTGATTTGGTGAAGCCTTTTGAAGATGCGATGACCAAATTGGCAATTAACGAACTCAGTGAACCGGTACAAACCCAATTTGGCTGGCATCTTATTCAGGTTTTAGATCGTGAAAACAAGGATGACAGTAACGAATACCGAAAAAACCAGATTCGTGATGCCATTCGTAAACGCAAAATTGAAGAAGAAACAGAGCTTTGGTTGCGCAAATTGCGTGATGAAGCATTTGTGGAAATTTACGAGGAAAGACTTTGATTTCTCAGGCGTTTACTGAAAATACTCATCGTCCGGATTAGTTAGTCGTGGCACAACTACTTAAAAGCCGAATTGCGGAAATTATTCGAGGACAGGATATAGAATCCGACCGGGCGAAGGTTAACGCGTTGGCTGCTGAACTTGGCGTAAGCGTACTTGATTGTGCGGCTGCTTTATTGAATCTTTATCAGGTGAATTATGCCGATGAAGAAGTGTCGCTACCTTCTTTGAAGATAGCAACGCCGATTGCCTCAACCATCAAAATGGTGCGCTATCGCTTGAGTGTTGGCTTAAAGCACCTGATTACCTTGGATATTCTGAAACAGGTGTTGGTTGAAGAATCCGGTGTAGATGTTAACAACATCAAAAATGTCAGTATTCGACACGACTATACCTTGCTTGAACTGCCTGATGCGATGCCGCCGGATATTTTTCAGCATTTAAAAACAGTCACAATCAATCAACACGAATTGGATATCAAAAGACTTAAGCCCCGCTATAAAAAGCGAGGCTACCAGCGTAGACGCCTGCCTGTTTCCAACACTAATTCAGGCGAGTCGAAACCAGATAAAAGCCAGGATTTCGTTTTATAGATCAATTCGGCTTTATGTTAATTATGCACATAGGGATTGCTGCGCATTTCCTCACCAAACGTGGACATAGCTCCATGGCCCGGTACAAATTGAATATCCTTGCCTAAGGGCCAGAGGTTTTGGCGAATAGAATCAATTAGTGTTTGGTGGTCGCCGCCTGGAAAATCGGTGCGGCCAATGGATCCTTTAAATAATACATCACCGACCAGTGCCAGTTTGGCTGAGCGATTGACGAACACCAGATGGCCTGGCGTGTGACCGGGGCAGTGAAAAACATCCAGCCTTTCATTGCCGAATTCGACAACATCGCCGTGATTAAGCCAGCGGGTAGGGGTAAATGCCGGGCAGTGGGGAAAGCTAAAATGCCGGGCCTGTTCGGGCAAGGCATTTAACCAAAAGTCGTCGCCTTGATGCGGCCCTATGATGGGGAGATCGTAATGAGCGGCTAATGCGACTGAGCCACCGACATGATCCAAATGGCCATGCGTCAGTAAAATTGACTGCAGCGACACATTTTCTTGGGCAATGATTTTGATCAGCGCATCAGTATCCCCGCCCGGATCAACGATAACGGCTTGTTGAGTTTTTTCGCAAATCAGCAGCGAGCAATTTTGCTGATAAGATGTCACCGGAATTATTCGATAGCGCATAGGGATTCGGGCAAAAATTCGATTCTAGCATCAAAGCCTATCAACCTAACGATCACTTTTATCAAACTATTCAAAACACATGACGGACATTCAATACATCAATACGCCGGAGCAACTGGATCAACTTTGCACGCAGATTAATAAAGAATCCTGGTTGGCGCTTGATACCGAGTTTCTTCGAGAAAAGACGTATTACCCAAAGTTTTGCCTGCTGCAAATTGCGACACCCGAGTGGGTTGCTTGTGTTGATCCGATTGCCTTGCCAAATCTTGATAATCTTTTTGCCGCTATTTACAACCCGGCAATTGTCAAAGTGTTCCATTCTTGTCGGCAGGATCTGGAAATTTTTTATCAGCTGACCGGCAAGTTACCCACACCGATATTTGATACCCAAATTGCAGCACCATTGCTGGGCTTTCAGGAAAACCCCGGTTACGCGATGTTGGTGTCCAGTCTGTTGAACATTAATTTGGATAAAGCCCATACCCGTGCCGATTGGAGCAAGCGGCCGTTATCCCAAGGGGAAATTGCTTATGCTGCGGATGATGTTGTTTATCTGTGCAAGATTTATCAACTGATGCAGAAAAAACTGGCTGAGCTGGGGCGGAGTGAATGGCTGAAAAGTGACTTTGCAGAGCTCGAAAATCCAGAGCTTTATCAAGTGCGCCCGGAAAATGCCTGGTTAAAAATAAAGGGCAAAAACAAGCTGACCGGAAAGCAGTTGTCGATTATTCAAGCCTTGTCCGAATGGCGCGAAAAAGCCGCTCAGGCTGAAGATCATCCCAAAAGCTGGTTGTTGCGTGATGAAATGCTCTTCGATATCGCCAAATTACAACCGGAAACTGTGACCGATCTGGGCAATATCCGCGGATTTAACGAACGCGTTAAAAATCGCTATGGACGCGAGCTGTGTCAATTGATTACCGCTGCCAAAAATCGCCCACCGATTCCATTGAATGACAAAGGTCGCTCACTCAAGAAGAGCCAGCATCAGGAAGCAATTCTGGATATTCTGACGGCCTGGGTTAGAGTGCGGGCAGAAGAAAATGCGTTGAATCCTGTCATTCTGGCTACCCGCAAGGATTTGGAAGAATTATTATTAGGTAGTGAGGATTGTAATTTGTTGCACGGTTGGCGTTATGCAATGGCCGGCCGTGAACTGGTCGGCTTGCTAAAAGGCGAGCTATTACTGGAGATTGCGGCAGATAAGCTGGCGATTATTGAGAAATAATTCCAAATAAATCGGCCTCACGGCCCCAATGTCATGGATGATTTATCTTTACTGACGCTTGCTTGGTTATTTCTGTTGGCGCTGGTGGCCGGGATCATTGATGCGATGGCCGGAGGTGGGGGCTTATTAACCGTTCCCGGACTGATGGCGACCGGGCTTGATCCGGTCGCCGTTTTTGCAACCAACAAATTACAAGGCACTTTTGGCTCTTTAAGCGCTACAGTGCATTTCTGGCGTAAGGGCAAGATAAAATTCCGGGAGCATTTATGGCCGGCGACGTTGGCTTTTCTGGGATCGATAGGTGGTGCCTTCAGTCTCAGCTATATCGAGCCGGAGCTGCTGAAATTTATTGTGCCTTTTATGCTGATTGCGATTGCACTCTGGGTATTATTCAGCCCAACACTTGGCGCCTTACCCAGGAATGCCAGAATTTCGCATACCGTTTGTGCGCTCACGTTTATTCCTGCAATTGGCTATTACGACGGATTTTTTGGCCCTGGCACCGGTACTTTTTTTGCGATGGGCTTGGTCAGTTTGCTGGGACTAACCCTCAATGAAGCCACCGTTCGCGCCAAAATTTATAATTTGGCCAGCAACCTTGGGGCTTTGTCGTTTTTCCTGTTTTCCGGACACATTGTCTGGATTTACGGTGGTGTCATGCTGGTCGGCATGATTATCGGCGGCAACCTCGGTGCCCGGCTTATTCTTAAACATGGATCAAAGCTTATTAAGCCAGTGTTGGTAAGCATGTCGCTGGCAATGAGTGTCAAGTTATTGTGGCAACAAGCAGCTGTCCATTTTGATAATTAAAACTAGCTACCAATATCCAATCCAAAGTGGTTCTCTAGAATAGAGGCGCGCTGATCAGACGCTATCGTTTCTATTGTCACTTCTCCTTTACTGATCGTTTTTAGTGTATCCCCTAACAGAATCTTTTTGCCGTCGGCATTGTGGATGAGTACCAATAGTTTTTGAACAAAAATCGCGTCCGGGTGCGTGGAATTGAGGTAGTTGGCCGGCATAAAATCAATCCATTCCTGCTCGGAGAGATTGAACGCAAATTGATTGGTCCAATCCCCGTCGACGAATGCCTTAAGCAGGTATTCGTGTTCAGTGATTTTACTCAGCATGAATAAGTCATGATCCTGTCTGATTTCAATATCCAGCTGGCATAATGCAATCGGCGCCCGTATGCCGTAACTGCCAAAGCCCAAGTCGCACAACCATTTCTCGTTATCAATGGTCAGCACAATTGCCATGTGCGTTTTTGGCCGTTTGACCGGGTAAAACATAGGACGGGCGGCTACAAACTGATAGCTAACGCCCAGTGCTTCAAGAGCCATTGCAAAAAGCCCGTTGACTTCATAACAGTAGCCGCCACGTTTACGGTTGATGATTTTGTCGACGATTTCTTCAGGCACCAAAGAGACAATCTTTCCAGCCTGAACATCCAGGTTTTCGAAGGGCACCGTAAACAACTGGCTGCGCATTATTTCGGCAAGGGTTGCGATATCAGCTTTGGCATCACGGTGGAAACCGATGCGGTTTAAATAGCTTTGTAGTGAGAAATTATCAGCTTTCATTGTGAGTGTATTTTTGGGTAAGTAAGGTTAATAATGATAGGCAAGCAGCTGGCAATGAATATCAAAAGCTTATTTGTTTGCATGTCGAGTATTATCTTGTTTTATTTGAATAATGGGGATGTTAATGAACTGGTATCTTGAAGCATTAAGAAAATTTACTGATTTTAATGGTCGGGCAAGCCGTCAGGAATATTGGTATTTTGTTTTGTTCAATATTCTAATCAGTCTGGGGTTGGGGCTTGTGGATAGGGTGACGGGAAGTTTTGATCCAATGTCAGGTGTGGGCTTGTTGGGAGGCCTTTATGGCTTAGCCATCTTGCTTCCGGGATTGGCTGTTTCTATCAGAAGATTGCATGATACTGATCGAAGCGGTTGGTGGGTTTTGTTGCCACTGATTCCCATTATTGGCGGCCTAATCTTCTTGTACTTTTTGGTACTCGACAGTAGTCAAGGCAGAAATGCATACGGGGAATCTCCGAAGTCGTTTTAGCGGGATTAAGAAGTTTGCAAAATCTCTCCCTCTGGCTTACATCATCAATCCATTTTTTAGCAAAGGAATCATCATGTTTAAACGGCTATTAACGGTTTTATTGGTCACCAGCTTGACTGGTTGCGGTTACAACACCTTGCAATCCGGTGATGAAAATATCAAGGCGTCATGGTCTGAAGTATTAAATCAATATCAGCGTCGCGCAGATTTGGTGCCGAATCTGGTGAATGTGGTAAAGGGTTACGCCGCACACGAAAAAGATGTTCTCACCCAAGTGACAGAAGCGCGTGCCAGAGTTGGGTCAATTCAGGCCTCCCCGGAATTGGTCAATGACGAAGAAGCCTTCCAAAAATTCATTGCCGCTCAAGGGCAAATGACCAGTGCCATCTCACGTTTGTTAGCGGTGGCGGAAAACTATCCACAGCTTAAAGCCGACGGCCTGTTTCGCGATTTACAAGCGCAACTCGAAGGTACTGAAAACCGCATTACCGTGGCCCGCAATCGCTATATCGACACGGTAAAAGAATACAACATCACCGTCCGGTCCTTTCCAAGTAACCTGACAGCAATGGCGTTCGGTATCAAGACCAAACCTAATTTTACGGTGGAAAATGAACAAGCTATTGCCCAGCCGCCCAAAGTTGACTTTAGTGCGCCAGCTCCGGCACCTGCACAGTAAACATCATTAGATATGTCACTGCTGAGTCGCTTTGGGATTGGCTTATTACTGCTGCTGTCGCTTGCAGTGGCACAAGCCCTGGTACCGATTCCTGAATTATCGCATCGCGTTAACGATCTTACCGAGACCCTAACTGCCGAACAAACCGCCGCCTTGGACAATAAACTGGCTGCATTCGAGGCTGAAAAGGGCAGCCAGATTGCGGTATTGATACTTTCAACGACACAACCGGAAGATATCGCTCAGTTCGGCATCCGGCTTGCCGAGGCGTGGAAAATAGGCCGCGAAAAGATTGATGACGGTGTGATTTTGATTATCGCTAAAGACGATCGTAAATTACGCATTGAAGTCGGTTATGGCTTGGAAGGCGCCATTCCTGATGCGATTGCCAAACGTGTGATTAGCGAAATCATTACCCCGTATTTTAAAACCGGCGATTTTGCCGGAGGTATTGACGCCGGAGTTAGCCAGCTCATCAAACTCATCGCAGGAGAATCCTTACCTGCACCAGCGAATGAGCAGAATGACCAACCCGATGAAGGCGTTTTCTTATTTATACTGTTCGGCGGATTGATTGCAGGGTTTATGTTGTCGGCCATCATCGGCCGATTAATGGGCGGCTTGTTGGCGGGGATGGGAGCCGGTGCAGTCGCCATACTGTTCTTTGGCTTGGGCATTATGGTGGTATTTATCGCAATTATGGTTTTCTTCATCGTTGGCATAAAACATCGCGGCGGTAGCGGCTGGACCAGTGGCGGTGGAGGTTTCGGCGGCGGTGGAGGATCATGGGGTGGCGGCGGTGGCAGTTTTGGCGGCGGAGGCGCATCAGGGTCATGGTAAGCATTAAACGTTGGTTAAAGCATGTCTTGATGCCGCCGTGGCGTTGGCGCCTGGCGTTCCCCAACGCGGTGTTGAAGGAGATTGAGCAAGCGATAAAGCAGTCGGAACATCAACACAGTGGCGAACTGCGCTTTGCTGTGGAAAATGCCCTTGCACCCGTCTGGGTATGGCGCGGCAAATCAGCCCGATATCGCGCAACAGAAGTCTTTGCCAATCTACGGGTGTGGGATACAGAAGACAACAGCGGTGTGTTGATTTATGTATTACTGGCTGACCGCGAAGTGCATATCGTCGCCGACCGAGGCATTGCCAAACGCGTCACCCAATCCGAGTGGGATGCTATCGCCCAAACCATGCAGACAGCGTTTAAGCAAGGCGACTTTCGGCATGGAGCATTGGAGGGTATCGAACAAGTCACCAAACACTTGGTGGCTCATTTTCCAGCCAAGTCAGATAATCCGAACGAGCTTTCTGATCAGCCGGTGATTATTAACTGAACTGGTAAACGGCCCTGATTAATAGAGTCGTACTACGATAAACTGAGTGCGCGAGCGGCATGTATAAATCAATTCGGTAACCGTTCGTGGCTTGTCGAACCATGAACGCGCAAACATTAGTGCAAATCAATTTTCCCCCTCAACGCCTTGGTTTTGCCTTGCTTGGCTTTGCTATCCAAACGTCTCAACTTTGAGCCTTTGGTCGGCTTAGTCGCTTTGCGTTTTTTATGCACAATGGTCGCACTCAGAATCAAATCCCGCAGCCGGTTGTAGGCATCCTCTTTGTTCATCTCCTGAGTGCGAAACTGCTGCGCTTTGATGACAATCACCCCGTCTTTTGAAAGTCGGCTGTCATTTAAAGCCAGCAGTTTTTCCTTATAAAACTCAGACAAGGACGACGCGTTAATATCAAAACGCAAATGCACCGCCGTCGATACTTTATTGACATTCTGACCGCCCGCACCTTGAGCGCGAATGGCAGAAATTTCGATTTCGTTGTCTGGGATGCTGATTTGAGTGGATATGTGCAACATTGTTGGCTAACTCTCTCTCTCATTAATCAATTTAGCTGCCAGATGACAGCCCGCGTAGGTCCGATAAAAATTAAATATCTGTTAAACTGGTACAAATTAATAGGAGGACCGATCATGACTACTATTACCTTTGACACACTGGAACTGGTAGACAAACTGAAAACCGCTGGAATTTCACAAGAGCAACCGAGGCATTTGTACGAGTGATTGCCAAAGTTCAAGATGGGCTAGTCACTAAGCATGACCTGATCGAAACCAAAAACGAAATCAAGGCCGACATGAATGTCCGGTTTGAGCGGATTGATGGTGAATTAAAACTAAACAGATGGATGCTCGGCGTGTTATTAGCTGGCGTTATCTCTTTAGTATTGAAGGCATTTTTTTTAACCTTGCCCAAACGAATTTTGAGAGCCTTTTCAAGGTTAGATTATATCCATTCAAGCTACTTATTTCATGAATGAAGGTACATCGCCGGAATGGGAGATACTTAAATTTCTCTGTGGGACGATTACTTTTGTGTTCATCACATGACCATGAGTATGGATTAGGTAATTTTCAATTTCATCCATGCAGTCCAACGCATCGGCGTCCAACTTTCCGATATACAACTTTGCGCCATGGCGTAAACAGCCTTCAATCCAATGCCGATAACCGGAGTTATAACGGCCACTTGCATGTAGACCGTTTTTTTTTTCTCTTGTGACCGCCAAAAAAACTGTTGTGCGCCTTACCCCAATAGAACGGCTCGTCATCCCACACATGTAAATATATGATTCGAGAGAAGTCCTTAGCTTCATCATAGCTCTTGCATTACAACCATTCGATTTTCACTTTATTTCTCCATGAGCCATAGTTACATTTAACATGGTTCTCACGTTCCAGTGCTCTATATTTCTCAACCCAAATCATCCCGCAAGGACCACATCCACCCGCCGGCACTGTCCAAAACGTAGCGCTTCAGCAACTTGACCCTCCAAATAAAGGCCTTCCACAACCTGCACGTTGCCATCCCGCCCATATAAATAATAACGGCAAGGCTTTACGGCAGCATCTCCATAAGTGTCTTGGTGCGTGTGGTTGATATAAACCAACAATGTTGACCCCAACAAAGCACAAGCAGCACTATCCACTGGCAAGATTTCTTCAAGCCCGAATGGATTGACAGTTTGTTCCTGCGTTGAGAAAAATGATTTTGACAGGACGGGAGCGGGCCTGAACAACAACTTTCCTGCCTCAAATACAAAAGGCGCAGGCCCCAGAAAAAGGGTTGTCCACAGGTGCAAAAATTCGACGGTGGAACCGGAAAGCCGGGCCACGCAGCCGCGTCCGTGTTGGCGTGGGTCGATGGCAAAACCGCTGCTGACCAGAAAGCTGGAGTTTTCTATTGGGCTCCTGCCATATTCCATCGGATCGCGAAATGCCACCAGCAGCTTTTCAATGTCGCGGTAAAACTCATCGACTAATCCGGCCCGCACCATTTCCAGCACGAACTTGTAATGCATGTGCAAAAAGATCGAGCCGTTCTCCAGCCAGCCATAGTTAAAAACGCCGATTCGCCCCAGATCCAGCGCGTTTTCACCCAGTGGTTCGTTGACGCGGTACATGCCAAGTTGGGTATCGTAGAGTTCTGATTTTTGTACCGCATCAAATAGCGAACGCGCCTCTTGTGGATTGGCAATGCGCAATGCATGAACAAAGCCTTCCAGAAATAAGGGCAGCGGCTTTTGCTTAAAGCGTGTGACAGCCGCCTTGCCGCCTTCGAGTTCTTGATACTGCTCGGCTTCATAAGAAAAATAGGTGATGATGCCTTCCGGCGTTCTGGCTTTGTCGATGGCGGCATTCAGGTAGTTGGACACAGCCGCCAGGAAGTTTTGTAGCTCGTTAATCGTAACGGCAAGCTCGGCACCCTCAAAGCCCATGAACACCTTGTTCCGATAGGTTTCTTTTTGAGCGCCGCTTTCGCGCCAGAATTGTTCGGCGGTCAGCTTGGGTTGATGCAACAGCACTTCAAGGCCGGACACAAATGCCGCGAGCTCCAAGGGCAGAGCACATTCTCCATAGAGATCAGCCAGCGCTTTCAAAGTAAAGTTCACCAGTCGTTTAAGCTCGATGGTTTCATTTACCGACGAGCCAAAAATGCCAGGCAGACCATTCAACGCATCGCACCAACCAGGGCGGTCGGCTTCCATTTCGATGCCGACACCGAACGGGTCCAGCGTAGCCAGCTTGTTGGCGACCAGCGTGATGATTTTACCGAGCAGCGTGGTGTAGACAATCTCGCCGTGACCGCCTTGCGAGCGGGCTTGGTGGCGGCGTCGGGTGCGGGAGTTAATCAGGGATTCTTTTTCCGGACTGCCCTGCACGGCGCCATATTGGCGAACGCCGTTGGGTGTAAGTACATATTTTTGGGCACGAGGAACGACGAAATGGGCGGAGTCAAAGAAGGAGTAAGTTTTGCTCAAAAACAGGGCGGGCAGCCGATCCGGAAAAATAGCCGCATAGCTAATCAGCAAATCCACCAGATAGGTCCAGTGATCCGACCAATAACCCCGGTCGAATTCGGCATCTTCCACTTCTTGCGCTTGAGCCAAAATATCCTTGATGATGGGCTCCGGTTTTTCTGCGCCTTGAAGCACTTGCCACAATTCTGTGTATTTGAACTCCCTGGATAACAATGCTTCCAGATCTGGAAATTGGGCGAAATAATGCGCCAGGGTGTGCGGAGCATCCACAGCAAACCGAGAGTTCCTTAAGGAACATGGGTTACCACCGTCCGGCTGAATCAGGTTGAAGAAGTAGTGGATGTTTTTGGCATCCAGCGCAGGGTCGAAGAACAAGTCCATCCGGCGGTTTTGCAGCACATCCCGAAAATCACCATTGCCTTCGGAAAAGGGTGTGTCCTGCAACAGGAAGTCGTTGTAATCCCGTTCCAGATCGCCGTGTTTGCGGCCGAACAAATACAAGTGCGCACCGTCCGGTACGTCCATCGGAAAGCCGCCACGCAAGCCGTTGTCCAGGTAACATTGCTTGACATGGGCATCGAACAGCGGCTTGGCGGTCGCGGTAAAGGCCTTTTGAGAGATACCTTCTATCAAACGGCGATTCACTTCGCGCTTGGTCTCGAAGTAACCTGCCTTGTCAGCTTCGACCAGGAATTGCTCAAGCACTGACTGAGATTCTGCATGACCATAGAAGCCATAAAAGACCTGACTTTCGCCGGGCTGGAGTTCCAGTGTCAGAGCCTGGAAAGCCGATGGGGTTTGGTTAGCCATCACCTGATGGTCGAAATCCAGCGGTTCATCGGCAAAAAAGCGTTCCGGCCTGGAAAAATCGCCCGCCAAACCAAAAATCCTCTCCGCATCGACCAGCACGCGGGTGCGTTTGCCGTCTAAAAACCCGGCGAAGAAATTGCCTGCGATGATGGGTTCGACTTGGGGCGAATCGGTCGGCCAGACTTTCAGCCGATAAAATGGCTGATTATTATCCACACCCTCGACCCGCATGAAGGCTTCCGAGGTGCGACTCATGAACTTGAGAATCCATTGATTCATGCCAAAGGGCAGCACTTGCGGCAGCCCATCGACAATCTCAATCTTTCTGGCTTGCGTTGAGGTATTGGTGATCCTGACCCGGCGCACCAAGCCCGATACCGTTGCTTCAGGCAAGGTGAAGTTATCGGCGCGAATGCTCAATCCCAGCGGCGGATTAACCTCTTCCACGCCGACTTCATGCGGCGTGATGTAAAGGAGTTGGCTAACGTTTGCCCCGGAGCCGCGCTGAAAAGGCTCGTGCGTGATGATGCTATTGCCATCGCTAATCTTCAGAAAGGTGCGGAAACCGCGGGATGGCGTCAGTTGATAAGCCTTATCTGCGGGGAAAAATTCCAAAAATGCTCCGTCTTTATTGCGCACGCCAAAGCTGGCGATGGCCTGGCCGCGATTGGCATAAAAAACCCAGGCCGGGCGCCCCATGGTGCCGGCAATACCCGGCAAAAAGCTGGCGAATGGCGAGCGGTCGTTATATTGCTCAACGACAAAGCTATTATCGTCACTGAAATAGTAGGGCTGGGTCATGGGCTACACCATTTGATTGGTAATAAACGGGCTAAGAATAAATTAAGTTTACAGTGTAGATAATTTATTTAGCTACATTCCCGACATGACCATCGGATGGTTTGATTAGATTAGCTAGGGGAGTAAGGTCAGGGCCCGCAAAGAAACCTGACCTTTCAGGCATCAGCTGATTTAATCAGCTGCAAAGCAATAGAAACGGCCGGCACCACCGGTGCTTACCAGATTTTCCTGGCTGCAGCCGCGGCTGTCATGCGTGGAGTTCCAGGACACGTTACCGCCTGTCGCACCACGGTTGGTGCGGTCGGAATGACCAACCCGAACGCTGCCTTCACCGCTGCTCGTATAGTTTTTGCAAGTGTGATCGGCTGCGTCGGTGTAGGCTGTGCCATCAGGTTTTGAGCCGGTAATGATGTCGTGCTCATTTGGGGTTTCGCCAACGCCTTTGTTGAGATCGCCTTTTTCATTGAGTGTAGTCAGTCGATGCACGTTGTTGCCTAGTTGGCCAAGTTCAACGGTATCACCATGGAGGTGGGCCAAGTCGTTGGCAATGATAGCGCCTTTAGCATTAGCCCAGAGGCCTTTGCCGATGCGATCGCGCGCGTTTACGGCGGGCTGAGTGCCTTCAGCCTGAGTGCTCAGGTATGCGCGCCAGGTCCGGTTGCCCGCACCCACGGCGCCGGCCAGTTTTTGGCAATGTGCATCAGCACCGGCCAGACCGCCCAGATCGGCACCTTTACCGCTGCCTTCACTGGTTAGAAAGAAACCCAACGGCGGCTTGGGTGGTTCTTCTGCAAAGGCGGGAGTGGCGCTCAGTACCATCAGAGCTGCAAAAATGCTGCTTTTTTTCATGCTTCTTCTCTCATTTATGGATTAACAAAATGGATTTGTCGTAGCGAACTATTCGACCCGACTAAGCAGCATTTATTGTGCCTTATTAAATAACGAGAGAATTCAAAAGCTTAAAGAAAACGCCTGATTATCGCCTGTTGGTTTAAAAGCATAAATTGTTTGTTTGTTGTTGATAATTGGGCACATGAGGTTGGTAAGCATTGAAATACAGTCGCACTGTCTATGCGATCATTTCCGCACCATCTATCGCAAATCTGGAAGCGAATGCGGTGCTGGTGAAATTGCCAGTGGGATATTAAAAATCTACGCTGAAGTGTTCTGGTGTTGCTGACAGCTTTAGCGCGCACAGCTTATCTTTTGAGGGCAGGGGATAAATACCCGGAAAATTGCCGTCTGTAAAATTGGCATCATCAGCAAAAATGATATTCAAGTTTGAGGTAAGTCGATCCGGCACACGATACCAGGGAATTAAACCGTCGACTTGCGCTTCCACTGCACCATCGGCATTAAAATCCAGCTTGCCATTCTCGTAGCAGTACTTCATCAGTGTAAAAGCATTGGTGATAAAACGCAGTCGTTTCCAGCCGGTGAGTTTTGCATGCCAGCGCGATTGGTCTTGGCCTCTGTTCTCTAAAAAAGCCAGGTAATTGCCCTGTGAAAGCACTGAATCCACCTCGTAGCCAAAGGTTAATGCCTGGCTAAAACTCCATTCCGCAGGAATACCGCCATGCACCAGCGTAAAGTTGAGTTTGGAATCATGATGAATCAGGCCTCTGCTGCGCAGCCACTTTACTAGCTCGTTCTTATCCGGGGCATTCAGAATTTGATCCAGCGTATCGCTTATTTCCGGTGGCTCAAGGCCTTCAGCTACTGCCAATAAATGCAATTCCTGGTTGCCCAGTATTGTTACAGCTTTTTTGCCCAAGTCCTTTACAAATCTTATTACGGCTAATGACTCCGGGCCTTCGTTGATTAAATTTCCGGTAAACCATAAATGGTCATTTTCAGGATCAAACTGGATTTTTTCCAGCAATCTTAATAGCACTTGATAATTACCTTTTACATTGCCGATTGCGTAAGTGCTCATAAGCTTAGATTCCAAGTCCTTGTTGTCGTTATCCGAATAAATTGATATGTCATTTCTTCTTCAAGGAGAGAAGATCAGGACGAGGGGATAACCTTTATTACTAATGGCATATCAATAATGATGCCAGCACCCAAACAAGTTGATGGACAGGCAATGTAGATACAGACGTTAGAGGAACGTAAGCCAGGGATTGTGCCGCTTTATCAAGTTGCAACGACATGCTTAGCTAATCACATCAACCGCTTGTTGTTTTGTAACAAAACACCCTTTGTTCGGCCAAATTGTTATTAACGTAACTAAATTACTTCGCTCTTGGCGGTGTTTCCCTAAAACGCATCGGCTTGATTTTCAGCCACTTACCGGGAACAAGGGCATCAGATATCTCAAGAAATTCATATTGGTTTAAATATTGCTGAGCTTATAGTGATCAACGTTTCCCTGGATTTACTCATGAATAAGATTGGCATATTTTTCGGTACCGAACGGGGCATGACAGAAGCTATGGCTCAGGTAATGTACAGGGTATTAGGTGATGACATCGCCAGTGAACCAGTTAATGTTAATCAGGCAAAAGTGTCGGATCTATTGCAATATAAATCGCTTATTCTCGGCGCGCCAAGTTATGGGGTAGGGGAATTACCCGGCAGGACAACCGGCAGTGAGGAAGGCAATTGGGAGGAATTCTTATTCCGGCTCGATGACGCCGACTTATCCGGGAAACGAATCGCTCTGTTTGGTCTGGGTAATCAACAAAAGTATTTTGATCACTTTGCCAGTTCCTTGATTCATTTATATCAACATGTTGTTGCTTACGGTGCCGAGGTGATTGGGGAATGGAGTACGGAAGGCTATCATTTTTCTCGTTCGCACTCAGTTATTGACAACAAGTTTGTCGGACTGGTGCTGGATCATCACTCTCAACCTGAAATGACTAAAGCACGGATTGTGGGATGGCTGGACCAGATAAAACCTGAGTTGCTGGAGAAGTTGCACTAGTCCCATTTTTTCTTCACCGCAGGACATTCATGATGATGAGCGAACAGAAAAACGCTGACAGCATCGATCAGTTTCGTCGATATATCGCCGAACGAAAATCTGAGTTAAAAAAACAATACGCACTGTTACTTGCTCAAGACCTATCCCGTCAACAATGGGATGGCTGCTTTCAACGTAATGTAGTGGCCGCTTTGGAGCAAGCCTACGACGAGGCAAGGGCCTATATGCAAACGCTGCCGTTTGATAACACCTTGGTACCTGTGCATATGGGCTTATCGGAATTAACCCGGCAAGCGTTGACGGCATTTGATGGCTTTGTTGACGAATTTTTATTGTTTGTTGTCGACAAGCATCGCACGTCTTGTGCGTTATCTAATTTTCCTGACGAACATAAGCCGGATAACATTTATGTTAACGAGGTGAGACGGGACATTGCCCGGCTTTGGCAAAATTTTGCGCTGGATGTTAATGGTTATTTTCTGGAAAGCAGTTACCGCAATTCACTTAACCCATAAAAACTCATGAAACTGTATTTCACACCTGGTTCCTGCTCGACCGGCATTCACATTTTATTGGAAGAACTTGAGCTGGTGTTTGAAGCGCATCTGGTCAACTTATTGGCAGGCACTCAAACTACCCCGGAATATCTTGTGATCAACCCCAAGGCTACCATTCCGACGCTGGTGCGCAATGATGGTTCCGCGCTGACCGAATTTCAGGCGATCGCCTATTGGCTGGCGCGAAGCTATCCAAAAGCCAAGCTATTGCCTGGCGATCCTGATGGCGATGCTCGTGTCATTGAACTGATGGATTATGTCGTCGGGACTGTGCATGGTCAGGGCTTTACCCGGATTTTTACCACCGAAAAATTCACGCCTAACGAAGCCGATTTTGAGGCGGTTAAAGCCCAGGGATTGGATATCGTCAAGCGAGGCTTTGCCATCATCAACGCCGGATTGCAGCCACAAGACTATGCCATGGGTGCGTTTACGATTGCCGATGCGGCGTTGTTTTATGTGGAATTTTGGGCGGACAAAATCGGAATTACCTTGCCGGAGAAATGCTTGAACCACTATCACTTAATGTTGACTAGACCCGTGGTCAGGCGCGTTTTAATGGAAGAAGGCTACCATGAATTTAATACCTAACTCACAATGTAACTGGGGTAAGTCAAATGGCATTGATTGAAAAGTCGGACATATATACTGTGGGCTTCGATCTGATTGATAACGATCATGCGGATTTTATTGGCCTATTGAATCAGCTGGAAGCTGCAGGCAATGCCGAATTCCCAGCCTTGTTTCAGGAATTGTTTGAGCATACCGAACAGCATTTCGGCCACGAAAATCAGTTAATGACGCAATTTGCCTATGCAGGGGAAATCGAGCACAAGGGCGAGCATCAACGCGTACTCGGTGAATTCAAACAATTTAAGACTCGCGTTGATAAAGGCATGATTGTATTTGGCCGTTCATTTGTCAGGGAGCGTCTTCCCCAATGGTTCGGACTGCATGTCACGACCATGGATAGCGCGCTGGCCGCCTACATTAACAGCCAGACTTAAATAAATGTTGGAGTCGGCGTGATGGAATGCTGCCCCGAACTGGAAAGCATTGCAGATTTTTATGATGCTGCCGAATGCGAACGCATCTATAGCCGTTTGTTGAATGAACAAAATTGGCCCGACAATCGCTATGTTGTTTCCGGGCGGCAATTTATCTTACCCAGATTACAAACCTGGCATGCGGATCCGGGCATTCGCTACAGTTACAAAAACAACCTACTGGAAACCCGCGCATGGACACCCTTACTATCCGACATCAGAGCCAAAGTCGAATCGTTTTTAAATTACTCGTTTAATTCGGTGTTGGTTAATTTGTACAGAAACGGGGCCGATTATGTCGGTTGGCATGCGGATAACGAACGCGAACTCGGCGAGAAACCTTTTATCGCCTCGTTAACATTTGGCGCAGAACGGCAATTTGAGTTTCGACATAAAAAATCTTCGGCAAGTGGCCGGATATCGTTACAAAGCGGCACTTTACTGATTATGCAGCCAAACTTTCAACATCACTGGCTGCATAGCGTTCCACTTGATACCGGCGTCACTGAGGGCAGAATTAACTTAACTTTCCGTAAAGTTGTTCCTGTTGACAGCGTCTTTTCAGAAAGCTTTTAAATAAGGGGTTAAACATGACATTACATATCGGCGCCATGATGCCGGATCGTTCACTGGATGAGAGTGCGCTGATTCAAGCCATTACCAAAGTGGCTACCGATTTGGGAAGATTACGCGATCAACCTATTCAACATAAAACGCCTACCTTAGACATCGTGTTTTTATTGCAAAGTCAGCAGGAAAAAGCTGACTTTGTCGGATTGCGCTTGCATTCATTTGATACGGTCGGGCAAATTCTCAGGATTGAGTCCGCGGTACCGGAAAAAATGGTCACATCCATTCATGCGGAGCGCTTTGTTATTGCCGTCATGCTGGATGCTATTGATGCTGCCGGTGAATTCTTTAGCGAGCAGCATATATTGTTTGATGCGTCTGAACATCATGCTTTAGTGGGTTTGGTCAGCGAAAAGGATAAGCTCTCGCTAAACTGATGCTTTATAAAATCCTTGGCGGTAGCCCCAAACAGTGGTGCTTGTTGGGCGGGGCTAGGTCTGCTACTGTTTGGTGACTAACGGTTTGATTTAAATAGGAGTCACCATGCCAGGCAGAATTGATTTTACGATGGGGTTTAATGCCCAGAACGCGGCATATAAAATCGATAGCGATACCTCATATCGAATTTATATTTTAGGGAGTTTTTCCGGTGAATCCGGGCTTGCCTGGCAGCAGCGCAACATCAAAAAAATTGACATCGATAACATAGAGCAGGTGATGGGTGAATTCCTGCCGACGCTGACAATCAGCTCTGAATTGAAGTTGTCGTTTAAAACAATGGACGATTTTCATCCCGACATCTGGCTTGAAAAAGTAAAGTTACTCGCAGAACTTCAGCAATTAAAAAAGCAGGTGAGTAACCCACAATCAGCGGCGCAGGCTGCGGCAAAAATACAGGCTTATTTCCCAACCCAGGCCCCAAATGATAGGCCAGAGCCAGTTCAGCAAACTACTGAAAGTCAGGACGATATGCTGGAACGGTTGCTGGGCAAAAAACCGGAAAGCACCCACGCCACTTCGGATTCATTGGCAGGTTTTATTGACCAGATTGTCTCGCCTTATGTGACAAAAGATGCCGATCCAGAACATCTGGATTTAATTAATCTGATCGACGCAAGCCTCAGCCAGATTTTGCAAAGCCTTTTACACCGATCAGATTTTCAACATCTGGAAGCACTTTGGAAAGCCACTGCCGCGCTGGTGAATGAAGAATCCGCTGACGAGCAAAGCATTTTTCTGGTCGATATCAGTCAAGCCGAATTATTGGCTGAACTGAAAAATGACAGCCATGCCTTCAAGCAGAAACTACTGAAACATGTCCAGTTGAATGAAGGTGAACAGGATGTGTTGTTGATAAGTAATTATTGCTTTGCTGACACTACAGAGCACAGGGCACTTCTTAACTATTGCAGTCGCTTGGCGAATACCGTCGGTGGTTATTTTCTTGGCGCCGCCGATGATTCATTCATTGCAAACCTGGGTTACAGCGAACCCAATAATGTCCAAACTTTGACGCAATACCTTAACGAAATTAACGCCGACAGGGTTGTACTCGCTTATCCGCGTTATTTAATCAGATTGCCTTACGGCAAAAAAGTCGATCCGATTGACACATTCGAGTTTGAAGAATGTTCAGCCATCCCTCAGTCAGATGAATTGCTTTGGGGCTCGTCTGCCTTTTTATGCGCTCGTGTTCTGATAAAAAACAGTACAACAGCAGACGCGTTCTTATTCAGTGATATTCCCGCATTCACCTTCGCCCAGGATGGCGAATCCATTCTGCAACCGGGCGTGGAAACAGTATTAACCGAAAAGCAAGCGAACGCCTTGTTGTCGCTAGGTATTTCGCCGGTGATTGGTTTTCGCCAGCGCCAGGGGGTTAGAGTGTTGAGTATTGCAATGCTATCAGGAAGTCAGTAGCTCGCGTAGGTGCGAATAACCCTACGCATTGAGACAAGTAGTTTGGATATAACTGAAGTTGTTGTATTAGAATAGCCGTTAGACGGCTTATCTACTCTACACTTAATTTGCCTGGATTTTTGTCATGAAAAAGGTTTTCATCGCGTCTTTCGTTTTATATGCCGTTTGTTGCCAGGCCAAAGCCGAAACGGCCTATCCCGAACTCATCAGTATTTCAAGCGAGGGATTGCCTGCCAATTTGGCCAGTTACGGCTCCACCATCTCGGGGGATGGTCGTTTGGTGGTGTTTTCATCGGCTGCCAGCAATTTGGTGACTGGCGATAACAATGACGCGATCGATATTTTTGTCCGTGACCGGAAAACCGGAATCACTGAGCGGATCAGCATTAATCAATCTGGAGAGGAAGCCAACGCAGCCAGCGGCATTGATGTATATGTCAGCGGCACAGATTACGCCCCAGCATACATGGAGTGCGCCAATCCTTTAACCACCTATCCACTCAATTGCGACGCGTTCAAAGATAAAGGCAAAGCTAAGATCGACTCTCTGGCAGTATCCGCAGATGGCCGCTACGTTGCTTTCAGTTCGCGCGCTAGTAACTTGGTAAGCGGCGACACTAATCAAAAGCAGGATATATTTGTCGCCGACCGACAAACCAAAACCATTAAACGCATCAGTAACGGTCAAAACTCATCTGAGGCAAATGGTCGTTCTTACAGGCCGACGATGTCGCGCGATGGCCGTTTTATCGCTTACCTATCCGCTGCCAGCAATTTGGTGGCTGATGACAGTAATGGTCAAATCGACGTTTTTGTTAGCGACCAACTGAGCGGCCAAACCGAACGTGTCAACCTGGATTCAGCAGGTCAACAGGCCGATAGTGGTGCATGGGAAGCCCGCATCTCCGATGGCGGACAATTTGTGGTATTCACTTCCAATGTCACGAATTGGGGTGTCATTCAGGGGGCGTCGAAATTAACCAATGTGTTCGTCAAGGATAGGCTGACCGGAGCGACCAATGTGCTGAAAAATAAGCGTATCGCTGAATACTCCAATACAGTCATGCCGGATATATCCCACGATGGCCGTAACGTGGTGTTTCAGGGAGTGCCGTTTCAATATTTGGGTACGGACTGTTTTTCTGATCGATATGAGTATTCATATTTACAAAAGTTGAAAACCCGGAAAGCCTTGCCGCTGCAAGACGATGCTTATGGTGTTTACGTAACGAATGTATATGCCAGTTGTTGGATCAATGCCCAGCTTCCCTCCTACATCGGGATCGAACCCGGCATGCGTATAGAACAGCCCGCGATGCCGGTCGACAGTATTACTCTCTCCCGGGATGGCCGTTATGTGTTTTCCCATGGCATGCGTTACACCCTGGGTACAGGAAAATCCGAACTTGCCTTCTATGATCCGGCCAATCCTGTAAACGATTGGCCGGCTAAATATTATCTGGGTGGGGTTTCCGACAATGGCAGTCTCATTGCCTTCACCACGGATTCAGCGCAAAGAATTGCGGATGACAACAACGGCGTTGCAGACATACTGCTGTTGAATACAGAACCTGCCGAATCCGACTTGAGTGTGGAGTTATTTCAGCAAGAGTTGAGCAACAATGGCGCTCCCTATTTGAATCTGAGTTTGAAGGTATCTAACAAATCCGATGTAGCCATCAACCAGATTAAAGTGAATGCCAAAACGCCAGCCGCTTTGAAATTACTGTCTACAACATTCGACGCCGGTTCTTGCATACCCGGCAAGCAAATTAACTGTTCCATTGAGACGCTGCCGGCGTGGTCTGAAGTGACGTTGACAACGCAAATGCTGATCAAAAAATCCTCGAATAACGTTTTTATTACTGCACTGGTTTCATCTGTAACTCAGGAATCGAAACTCGATAAAGCCAATAACAAAGCCAAGCTTCAATTGAAGATTGCTCCTTGAGGCAAACCATGCCAGCACATTCCCCGATTACGCTGCGCTAATCGGGGCTACGCCATCAGTCGACAAACTCTTGCTTATCCTGCATTACAGGGTATATGTAAAAAACAATAATAAAAAAAGAGGAGAAGTGCGATGTCAAAAAAAATACACATGCGTGACCAAGTTGGAGCCCGCAAAGTCGATGAATTCATGAATCACTACAATCGCTGGGCGATGGATATGTGGACGATGAAGTTTATGCTGGTCGGGATGTTTTTGTTTTTAGGATTATCTTGGTAGTCGTCTAATTTTGCTTTCAGGTACAGTCCAATCTTTCAAGCGTTAGCGGTCCATATTCAGGATTGATGAAAAATAAGCAATTGGTCAATTTTTGATCAAATTGACTTTAAGTCAGTAGGGAAGGCGGGGTTGATGAGTTTGTTTCAGGCAATAAAAAAGGGTTATCCACAGCTTTTGTGGATAACCCCATGACTAAAGATCTATATAAGAAAGAAATTTATCGTCCAAGAAGACGATTGAAAACAGCGTTGATTAAGTCTTGCATTTTAAGATTCACCCATAAGCAATTCCTGTTTTGTTTCCACGTTTTCAGTTTAGCCGGAGTTTTTAACTTTGCAATTTATTGTGGTGATTTTTTTAAAATCATCATCAAGCTGTTAGCCTAAGCCAACAATACGGCAATAATTCCAGTCAGAAAAATCCCGTCAAACGTTCCCGCTCCGCCAATGACAGCGACCGGTGCGCCCAGTTCTATGATGTTTTTTAATCGTAAAATATCAGCGCCGATTAACACGCCAAGAACACCACTGATATAAGCCAATTGTGCGGCATGCTCCGAATCCAGCATGATGGCAATGGCCGCAGCCGCTAATGGCGCTATAAAAATTGGCATACCGACACCCATTCCGGGGATTATGCGGCTGAGGTTGTAACTCAGTGCCGTAATAGCAACCAAGGCAATCAAGATGATTCCAGGGGAAACAACGGACAGGGAGATAAAGTAAAGACTTAAGCCCACGGGAATGACGCAGCCGCCAACATTTACGGCGATAACAATCTTGCCTTCCTTGGCGGGTTGGTAAATTTCCCAGACCGGTTTTTTGTCACGGGAGATGACAAGATGGCCGAGTTGCTTGGCATGCTGGGTAAACAGGGGCAAGTTAATGCCACTACCAACCAAAGTACCAATCAATAACAGTAATGATGCTTCAGAGGTTAAACCGAGTTTTGCAAATGCAATCTCAAAAATGTGGACTTGGATCATTACCACAAAGAACATGGCAATAAAAAAACTGATGACCAAGGTAATTATTGGCATGGCTTGTCTCCTTTGTAATAGTTAAAAACCAGCAAACTTGCTGAATATCAAATGCGGATTGTGATAGCTAGGCAATAAGCGGATCATAAGCTATCCCGGTAAACATTGCCGATCAAACACGACCACCAAAATCAAATGCCTGTCCTACAGGATGAGTAAACAACTA
>JABFRC010000075.1 GCA_013141375.1 Methylococcaceae bacterium
TTGATAGAGATTGCCTGTGAATTTTGGATTCTCCTGAAGGCGATCCTGGCTGTTGAGTTTACTTTGTGTCCAGCGTTTGCCATCGGTATGGGTTAATACCGGGCCACGCCAATAGCGTTGGGCAGGTGGAGGAATTGCGCCGGTGAATTGCACTCGAAATACCAGTTCGTCAGACAATGCCAGATTGCTGATTGAACCGGGTTCCATGTTATCGCTCAGCCCGCTTCTGGCCGTATTACTGTCATTAAAATACAGCCATTTGGGTGGGTCAATGCGGGGGAACAGGATGAAGATGACGATGGTCATCGGGATGGCTTGCGCGACGATTTTGGCGGCGGATTTTAGCGCCAGTGCAGTATTGGGCTCCTGGCTGTTGATAGCAACCAGTGTTCCCAGTAGTACGCAGCACACCAGCAGAATGTAGGCGGCCATCAATATGCTTTGCTGAAACAGAAATAGTGAGGCTGCGACCACAAAGGCCAAAAAGGTAATCAGGTAAAGGTCACGTTCGGATTTGATTTCCATGAGCTTCAAACCTAAGGCAGTGACAAACAGTCGGGTGCCTGCATCCCGGCCGAACAGTCCGTGATGCAGGTTATACAAAATGGCCATGCCGATAACGGTTAGTAACAGCAGCATCAATTTATTTGGCAGCCAATCGGGCTTCCAGACACTCGCCACGCGCCAAGCTAACAGCAAGTAAAAATAGCCAAAGACTGTCGGTGGCAGGTTTTGTATATGCGGCAGAACAATCAGGCCAATGGCCGTCAGTAAAAAAAGCAGGATTTTTTTATCGAGGTTCATGGCGTTCAAAACAGTGCCAACGCTTCCAGGCATTTTTGAAAATGGCCTTTGCCGTTGCCGGGTTCCAGTCTTAAGCCTGGCAAAGCAAAGCCATAACTGAGTCCGGCTTGTTCGGCATCAATCAACCAGCGGCAACATTGGCTCAGGCGTTCTTCAACGTTGTTTCCGGGAGCCTGGATATAATCCAGCCAGATTTGTGCGGAACTCTCACCGTCGTATTGCTTGCTAAACAGGCCGATGCCCTTGGCATAAGCCTTCCAGTGAATGTGCTTGATGGCATCGCCTGGCTGGTAAGTTTGCAGGCCAAAAAAATCGTCATGGCCTTGTTGGGCAACGCCTTGCTCGTCTTGAGCGTTTGCCGTTTCGGGGAAGGGGATTTCGACGCTGGATGGTTTGGGGTACACCAGGACTTTTAGGTTAAAGCGTATCGGCGACCAGGCGCGAAACAAACCGATCGGGTAGGTGCTAGATAAAGTGATGGTGTCTGCCTGATGCCAACCGCGCTTATGGACGCTGTTAAACAGCGTGATTTGTGTTTGGCTATGCGCCGATAAGGTGATGATTTCAGTGGTTTGCAACAAACTGGCTTTAACTTGAAGGCGCTCATTCGACGTTGGATTGTCGACTTGGATGGCAAATCCGGCAGCTTGCCCTGCGAATACCGGCCGGCACTGTCCGGGGCTGACAATCAGGCCGGACAACGAACGGTAGGTGTGCAAGATGGTGATGAAGAAAATACTGGCTAATAAAAACGCCAGCATATACGCCAGGTTATTGTTGTAAACAAAAGCGATCAGCAACAGCAAGGCTATCAAGGTTACAAAGCCCAACCCCCGCTGCGTGGGCATGATAAAAATACGCCGCTGATTCAAACTGACCGGGCCGTCGGTGGCTTTTTCACCTACAAAAAAGCGGCTGGGATTAAAGCGTTCTTTTAAGGTGAGTGCGCTCAAAGGACCGCAACGTTGCTTAAGATGGGTTGGACGATGGCTTCCGAATTCGAGTGGCCTGCACGTAAGCGATGTCCGGCAACCGATGCCAGCACGGCCTGAATATCTTCGGGAATGACCGTATCACGCTGATTCATAAATGCCCAGGCTTTGGCAGCTGTCAGCAGTGCCAGTCCGGCTCTAGGAGACAAGCCGCATGGATAATCCGGCGAAGTGCGGGTGTAATTGATAATGGCCAGGCAATAATTGAGTAAGGCGTCCGAGGCATGTACTTGCGTAACGGTTTTTTGCAGGTACTGAAGTCTGTCGGGAGCTAATTGCACCGACAACGTTTCAATAAGATCATGCCGACTCTGCCCGCTTAACAGCGCTTTTTCGGCGCGCTGGTCCGGATAGCCCAGTTCGATACGCATCAGGAATCGATCAAGTTGTGACTCAGGTAAGGGGAAGGTGCCGATTTGATGGACGGGGTTTTGCGTAGCAATCACAAAAAACGGTTGTGGCAGAGGATAGGTTTTGCCTTCAACCGTCACTTGATGTTCTTCCATGGCTTCCAGCAAGGCGCTTTGTGCTTTGGGTGTGGCGCGATTGATTTCATCGGCCAAAATCATCTGATTGAAAATCGCGCCGGGATGAAAGCTGAACGAGTGGGTTTGGCCGTTAAATACCGAGCTGCCGATAATATCCGCCGGCAAAATGTCACTGGTAAATTGAATGCGCTGATAATTGAGTCCGAGCAGTTTTGCCAGAGTATGCGACAAGGTGGTTTTGCCGACGCCGGGAATGTCTTCAATCAGCAAATGGCCGCGTGCCAGTAAGCAGCAAACGGCCAGACGAATCTGGCGCGGCTTACCAAGTATGATTTGGTTGATGGCGTGAAAGAGTGGATCTAAATCGTTGTGCATGATTAGCGGCTTAGCGGTCAGATGACTTGAGTGACATCAGTATAGGTTAAGTCACTCAGAAGGTTGTAAAGTCAGGCTGTAACTATACGCCAGGAAGAATATACGCAGATTACCGGCGCGTCTGGGTACGCCATAAGTTGACAATATCCTCGACATCCAGATCGTCGGGGCCTTCGCGCCAACTGGTAAAATAATCCACATCATTACTTTTGGGTTCGGGATTGGGTCGGTAAATCTGTACACGGGTTGGCAATGGGGCGGCCTCACCCAACACCAGGGCTTCACCTCTGCCCAATGAACTTAAGATGTCGGTCAAATCGCCTTCGGCTTCCGGCACCAAGCCTCTGATATAAGCCTGGTCATCCGGATTGGTGGTGCGTAAACAAATAAATGTACTGCATTGCGACAGCATGGTTTCCGACAATTCAGTAGGGCGCTGACTGACCACGCCGATTGAAACACCATATTTACGACCTTCTTTGGCGATGCGCTCCATCATTTTTTTGGTGCCGTCAAACTGGCCGCCTTTTTCTCTTGGAATGTAGGCATGGGCTTCTTCGCAGATTAATGTAATCGGAAAATCCCGGCGTTTTGGGTTCCAATAATTGAATTCATAAGCCAATCGCCCCACTTGCGCGGACACAGCGGGTCTAACGTCTGTTGGCACGGCACTTAGATCGACAACAGTAATATTGGCTTTTTTATCGCCTAGCCCAACAAACTGGCGTAGTAATCCAGCCATACTGTCGGAGCTGTTGCGGATTTTCGGTTTGAGTAAAAAATCGTAACGTACGTCGTTAAAACGGCTTTGCATACGGATCAAAAATTCGTCAAATTGCCCGAATAGAGCGCCAAAGGTTTTACCGAAATCCTTTCTTTCCTCATTGGCGGCTTTAAATTGCATATACATTTCAGCCAGTGAAAAATAAATCGGGGTATCAATCGAGACAGTCGCTAAGCCGAGCTGCTTGGCTTCTTTGCGTTTAAGCTGTTGCAAAATCTCACGCATATAGGACATTTGCATGGTCGCGCCGCTATCGGTCCTATCGATAAACAGATCCACCAGTTCGGCATAGGTCATCATCCAGTAGGGCATTTCCATTTCCATCGCATCGATGTAATTGACCTGACTGTCGGCAAATGCCGAATGCAATACGCCTCGTTCATCTTTCCAGCAATATTCACCATGTAAATCCAGCATGATGATGTGACTTTTCGGCATGGCTTTGATGGTATTTTGAATAAGACTGGTCACCGTCCAGGATTTACCGGAACCCGACTGGCCAATTATTGCAAAATGCCGTCCGAACAATGCGCGCGGATCAAGGCTTAGGTGGTAGTCCTTATGCGAAGATAACTGCCCAATAAAAAAGTTATAGTTCCTGAACTTTGAGAAGATCGCATTAATCTCCTCCATGCCGACCGCATAAACTTTTGCGCCAGGTGTTGGATAATGCCTGACGCCGCGCATAAATGTGCCGTCATTCTGAATTTCGCCGACGGCAATCAGTGCAATAAAGCGATCCGTGCTGCGCCGGTCAGACGGATCAAAACGATCACTTCCCCACATTTTGTAAACCAATGCGAGCACGGCAATATTGGCCTGCCGGATAACAACATAAGAGCCAATTTGACCGGCAAGCACTTCATCAGCGCCTAATTTGATTAATGGAGTTTCGGTGGCATGTTCTTCAGCGACTCTGGCGACCATTCCATCGCCACGTACTTCGGAAACATAACCAATCAAAATGCTGGATTGTTGTGCCATGAGATTGCCCTGACTATTTGGAAATAGCTACAAGCGTAGCCCAATTTTAAATCATGAATATTTAAGTCGACGCTTCTTAATTTCTTAGTCAGGAAATTTAAGCGTGGAAAATACGCATTACATTATTCGCTCTTTCGAAATTCAGCAGCAACTGCTGCAGCAATTTCCTTATTCGCCAAAGGATTCCAATGATGATCTACTGCACTGACATTTAAACTTAACGCGGTGGATTGGAAAAAATTGCAAAAGATTGGTTTGGCATCAATCATTTCAACACCCGCCTCGCTGGCGAGTTGCATGAATCGATTGCGCACTGGTGTTTGTGATGTATCGGTTTTCTTTAGACAGTCACGATAATCATCCCGATAGTCGTCGAAAATCAAAATAGTTCGTCCAATTTCCTTTTTGGGCAAGTTTTCTAAAAATGTGTTGACGATTTTATCAACGGCTACTGAGGGGGTTTGTTCAGAGGGCGCAATTTCATTGGAATTGTTGACATTCTTAACCGGATTATTCCTGAACAGTTTGGTCAAAACATCTTTGGGATCCAAACGCAGTTGAGAAAATAAATATTGGGCTAGCGCCGATTCCCTCATAATTTTTTTCGCTAATCCGACTTTTTGAGGGGCTGCATCCGAACGTACTGTAAATGTATCAGGATCAAGACAAGGCCCGTGAACATTTCCAGAGCCACAAAGCGTCTGCCGGACATCACCAAGTTCTAAAACGATTACAAAATCATGTATATCAAAATGTTCTTGGGCAAAATGAATCCGTTCTATGTAATCGAGTAAACTAGATCCTGGCCCGCCCATGGCATATACAGGGCGATTTTTTAACGTATTTTCCAATTGTTTGCTCAGGCGATCATCTTCCTTGAGCATATTAGCTTCTACATAACTATCGCCGATTAATGCGACCGCATTATTATCTTTGATGAATTCTTTGCTGGTAAGAAAACCGTAATTGTTAGAACGATGACGATGGAAATTAGCCAGATTCCAGCCTGTCGCCAGGGTAAATTCGTGATGCGGCGGGTAAGTAACAATGGAAGGACTGATGTAATAATCAGTTTTAGTAGCCGTAGAGACAGGCAATAACTGCAGCAATGCTTCAGCCAACATTAATGCAAGCAAACCCCCGAACACTAATCGAACGAAAAACAACATAATTAGAAATTAAAATATATAAAAGCGCTGACTGAACTACGCAAGCTATTCATTAGCACAAATAACGTAGCGATAGTCACTGACATGCCAATAACAATGGGACTTGCTGACGTTCTTCCCCGGCAAAAACTTAAAATCTGTTCGCCTAAGTGATTACTGTTGGGTAGTAGAAATGCAAGCCCACCTAAAATCAAACAAAACAGTAAGCCAAGATCCGGCGCTAAGCCCAGATTCCATAACATTGGATGAATAGCGTTCAACGAAGTCACTGATTGGATATTTGCCATTGCATTTAAAATAGTTAATGCACTGGAAAAACTGGTCGCACGAAAAAACACCCAAGCAATAATAACCAGCAACATAGTCAATAACCATCCTGTCCATTTAAAGAGCCAGTTAGCAATTAGACCACTATTAAATTTGCTAGCAATTGCTTGAAAGCCATGGTTAATTACCAAATATCCCCCATGCAAACCGCCCCAAAATACAAAATTCCAGCTTGCACCGTGCCAAAGTCCACCTAGCAACATAGTGATAATCAGATTTAGATACCGTCGAACCGGCCCCTTGCGATTACCACCTAAGGGAATATATAAATATTCACGAAGAAACGACGATAATGAAATATGCCAACGCCGCCAAAACTCAGAAATACTTGAAGCTTGGTAGGGTGAATTGAAGTTATAAGGTAATTTGACATTGAACATCCACGATAGCCCAATCGCCATATCAGAATATCCTGAAAAATCAAAATATAACTGAAATGTATAAGCAAGCGCAGCTATCCAAGCTTCATTAAAACTCGGTATCGAACCTAATTCTGCAGCATTAAATAT
>JABFRC010000144.1 GCA_013141375.1 Methylococcaceae bacterium
CCCCAAGATGGCCAAAAAGTTCGTTTTCTGGGCATCAACACACCGGAAGTGCAGCACCGAGATAAGCCGGCAGATGCCGGTGGTGACGAGGCAAAACGCTGGCTGCAAGCCAAGTTACTGAACAAGCGCGTTCGTCTGGAGCTTGCCAATGAAAAAACCGATAAATACGGTAGAACGCTAGCGCATTTATTTACAGAGAATAAAGAACACATCAATTTGCAACTGGTGACAGCCGGCCTGGCTGCAGTGAACATCTATCCGGAAAATCTGCTGTATGTGAGTGAGTTGGTTGAAGCCGAAGAACGCGCCGAAAAAGCGCATCTGGGGATCTGGCAACAACCGCAATATCAACCCCAATCAGTAAACAGCCTGAGTGAATCAAAGCCTATCGGCTGGACTCGAGTAGTCGGCAGGGTGGTTGCCATCAAGACAACCAATAAATCTATTTATCTGGAATTTTCAGACCATTTTCAGGCGCGTATTGAAAAGCAATGGCTGACATTGTTTCCTGATGTGAATGATTACAATGGTAAAACCATTGAAGTACGTGGTTGGATAAATAAAAGCAACGACCGCTTATCCATGCTAATAAGACATCCCAGTGCCATTAAATTCCGTTAAGGTGTGAACATTTATGTTTAGAGCTAGCCATTATTTTATCTTGCTGATCATTAGCTTAGTAAGTATGTCTGTGTTTGCCGATGCAGCGGCTATTTCGCATCGTTTTCGGGCAGGACAAAGCGCGTTGGAAGTGTATAAAGATAAAAAAGGTTGGCAACCTTTATTCATCAAGGGGGTTAACATTGGTGCCGCCAAGCCGGGCAGTTTTCCTGGCGAAATGGCGATTACCCAGACGGAATATAGCCGTTGGTTCCGCTATATTGCCAAGATGAACGCCAATACCATCAGGGTTTACACCACCCAGTCACCTGTTTTTTACCAAGCGTTTTATGACTATAACCGGCTTAATCCAGCTAAGCCGCTGTATCTTTTTCAAGGCGTGTGGATTAACGAGGATGATATTGCAGCCTTGAAGGATCCTTATGCGGCCAATGAGAAAATCAAGACGGATTTTATTGCCGATACCAAAGCACTGATCGACATTATCCACGGTAACGCTACTATTCCCGTCAAACCCGGCCATGCCGGCGGCCAATATACTAGTGATGTCTCTAAGTATGTGATTGGCTGGATATTAGGAATAGAGTGGGATCCTTATTGGGTGACTAATACCAATAATCTGCATCCTGACAAAACCAATTTTGAAGGAAAATTTATTTTTACCGATCACGCTTCACCTTTTGAAGTGTTTTTGGCGGAAGTAGCCGATGCGGTGGTTGTCTACGAAAGCGAGCGGTATTCTGAGCAGCGATTATTATCCTTCACGAATTGGCTCACTACCGACATGCTATCCCACCCCAATGAACCATTGGCCGGAGAAGACATGGTCACGGTCAATATTGAGCATCTCAATGCGGACAGAACATTCTTGCCAGGCCTGTTCGCGTCATATCATATTTATCCGTATTATCCGGACTTTATGAGCTATCAACACGATTACCAAGAATTTCATGATGTCGACGGCAAAATCAATTCCTACAAGGCGTATTTGAGGGATTTACACAAGCAACATACCATGCCGGTCTTAGTGGCCGAATTTGGCATTCCGGCATCCCGCGGTATGGCACACATCAATAGTAATACAGGCTTTAATCAGGGCAATGTAACTGAACAGCAACAGGGCGATATGGACGCCAGGATGCTAAAAGACATGCATGATGAAGGTTATGCAGGGGGCTTGGTATTTGCTTGGCAGGATGAGTGGTTTAAGCGCACCTGGAATACGGTCGACTTTGATCTGCCCGATCAACGCCCCTTCTGGTCCAATGCCCAAACCAATGAACAGGCGTTCGGTTTGCTGTCGTTTGATCCAGGGATCAAGGATATTTGTCGTATCGATGGATCTGTTAGTGACTGGCGGGGCAGTAAGCCGATATTTCAAGGCAACGGGGTCAAGCTGCACGCCAAGTCAGATGAAAAATATGTGTATCTTATGGCTGAAGTGCCCGGTTTCGATTTCGAAAAAGATACCTTGCTGATCCCGATTGATACTATCGCCAATCAAGGCAGTTCAACCTTAGGCAATACAGCCATGACGTTTAGCAGGGATGCCGACTTCCTGATTTCATTACACGGCAAAGACGATTCTCGAATTAAGGTTGAAGCTTATTACGATGCCTTTTATTTCATTAACGCTATTAAACATGACTATATCGAACAAAACCCTGATTACGAACTCACCAACACCGGCTTGTTCGTGCCAATGCAATTGACGCTAAGTCGTAAACTTTTTCTACCTGAGGATCAATTACAACTGCCGTTTACCAGCTATGAAACCGGTAAATTGCGTTATGGGGATGGCAATCCAACGCACCCTGCGTTTAATTCGCTGACTGATTTTGCATATCGGCAGCATAAATTCGAAATCCGTATTCCGTGGCAATTGCTTAACGTAATGGATCCTTCTACTAAACAATTAATGGCCAATCTGCGCAGTAATAACGGCATTGTCGCTGAGGCCGCTAATGCTTTCTACTTCGGAGCAGCTATCGTCAAACCTGAGTCGACACCACAATTGGTCGGCAGCGGAGAGTTTAATTGGAATCCGTGGACTATGCCCACATATCACGAGCGCTTAAAACGCTCTTACGGCATTTTGCAGAAGGCATTTGCAAAATATAAGTAATTTAGATGATCGGTTATTTAAGGGGACCTCTATTAATTGAAATTTAGATCTCCCAAAATCATCGGGAGGAAAATTTTTCGAATGTATTTCAAAATTTCCGTTTTCGCCGCTCCGAACTGGTGGAACCGACCTTCGATGACCTGACGTTAGTGGATGACGGCCTGAGAATTACCATCCGCCAATCAAAAACCGATCAGGAAGGTGCAGGGCAAGTCATCGCAATACTGACCGATAGTCTGCTGTTCTGCCCAGTAACGGCGGTGATGCAGTGGCTATTAATCGCCAGTATTGAAGCTGGACCAATCTTCCGGGCAGTGGGCAAGGGCGGCCGAATCGATAAAACTGCCGTATCCGATAAGAGCCTGGCCAATCTGTCAAGTGCTATGCCGGACACATCGGCATGGATACCGCCGACTTCGCTGCTCATAGCCTAAGGGCAGGATTTCTAACCAGCGCTGCCGGATACGGTGCCTCGATTTTTAAAATGGCTGAAGTTCAGCCACCACAGGTCTACTGATACGCTGTCTGATGAAGTACGTTCAGCTAATCTGCTTAAAGATCATGCAGGAACAGATTTGTTGTTACGCGAGCATGAAGTCATTGAAATCATACATTATTATGCCAGAGTGCCAAGGGTCGCTCTTGTGTCATATTGGGAAAGTAACAAAATTGAATAATGTAGTTGTTTTAACATAATATACATTATGCGCAATACTAGAGCACTTATCAGGAAGGCCTCAAAAAGCCGTTTTCAGCCGCTTTTGTGAAAAAGTCTGTTTTATTTAGGCGCTATCAAGCAAAAAACTGAGTTAAAAGCCTAAAAACCACACAGCAGTGTGACCCAACGATAAACACACTAGTGCAACTCGCAACGAGAGTTACAGAATCTTTTCACCGTGAATTTAAAACAACGGCGGCAAGGGATGGCTTATCAATGACGGTATTACTAGAGAAGAGCCTTGATGCCTATTTGAAAAATGATCGCAAAGACGAGAGTTTAGAAGATCACTTTCAGCGTTCAAGCCGAAAAGAAAAAGCGGATTTTGTAAAATGGTTGGATGGTAAATCCTAAGGGTAAAACAAGAAAATTTGCTTGCTACACAATGACCGAAATTCGCGCCGCTTTGGGCTGATTTGGGCTGATTTGAAAAAGCTAAGTCTTTGATCTATAAGAAAAAAGACGTAGCCACTGTGCATTGGCGGAGAGAGAGGGATTCGAACCCTCGATGGGAGTTAAAGCCCATACTCCCTTAGCAGGGGAGCGCCTTCAGCCTCTCGGCCATCCCTCCAAATTTGAAACGCTATTTTCGCTTAATTTTAACTTTTTTGCCAGGCTTAAATTTTATTTTTACAAAAATTCGATTATTGCACCTGGTAATACTCAATTTTTAAACTTGATTACTCTTCAACACCAGTGAGACCTGATTGTTCTTTTTTAATTCTTTCATAGATTTCTTCTCTATGAACAGACACATCCTTGGGTGCATTAACACCTATACGGACCTGATTCCCTTTGACACCAAGAACAGTGACGGTAACTTCGTCACCGATCATTAAAGTCTCCCCCACCCTACGAGTCAAAATAAGCATGGTAACTCCCTATATTTTATTAAACACTGGCCGATATAAAGCGGCACCCAACAAAGCCTGCAAATTATAACAGCTTTATCCCATAAAAAAACTTATACGGTTGTTTCTTGATCCAGTTTAAATGCCGCATGAAGAACCCGTACCGCCAATTCAAGATATTTTTCATCAACAACGACTGAGATTTTAATTTCAGATGTTGCAATCATTCTAATGTTGATACGCTCATCTGCCAGGGCCTTGAACATAGTACTGGCTATGCCCGCATGAGAACGCATTCCTACACCGACAATAGACACTTTTACAATACCCTCATCGCCAGTCACCTTTCTTGCGCCAAGTTCTGCACAGGTACTTTCCAATAATGCCTTGGCCTTTTGATAGTCGTTACGATGCACAGTAAAGGTGAAGTCCGTAGTGGCATCATCGGCAATATTCTGCACGATCATATCAACTTCAATATTGGCATCTGCTATTGGCCCCAGAATTTTAAAAGCGATTCCCGGTAAATCGGGTACGCCAGTAATGGTTAATTTCGCTTCGTCGCGATTAAAGGCAATTCCAGAAATTAAAGCACTTTCCATTTGTGATTCCTCATAGGTAATGAGCGTGCCATTACCTTCTGTAAATGATGACAATACTCGCAACGCGACGTTAAATTTACCTGCAAACTCCACCGATCTTATTTGCAATACTTTCGAGCCCAAACTGGCCATTTCCAGCATTTCTTCAAAGGTAATTTTATCCAGCCGGCGAGCTTTGGGTTCTACGCGGGGATCAGTGGTATAAACGCCATCGACATCAGTATAGATATGGCATTCGTCCGCTTTTAATGCGGCAGCCAAGGCAACTGCTGTAGTATCAGAACCACCTCGACCAAGTGTTGTGATATTGCCAAATTCATCAACACCTTGAAAACCGGCGACCACCACCACTTTACCTGCATTCAGGTCAGCACGAATTTTTGCATCTTCAATTTCTCGAATTCGGGCTTTGGTAAAACTGCTGTCGGTAAGTATTTTGACTTGTGAACCTGTATAGGAACTGGCAGCGCAACCTAGGTTGTGCAAGGCCATGCATAACAACGAAATTGTTACCTGCTCTCCGGTCGACAACAGCACATCCAACTCCCGATCGGTCGGCTGTATCTGCATTTCTTTTGCCAAGCCAACCAATCGATTGGTTTCACCGCTCATCGCCGAAACCACGACCACAATTTGATCGCCAGCGTCGTGGGCTTTTTTCACTTTCTCAGCGACGACTTTGATACGCTCAACCGTACCAACCGAAGTGCCGCCAAATTTATAAACGTACAATGCCATATTTTTTAGACCTTCTTTATTTTTGGCTTATTGTGTCACTAATGTGACAGTATTTTATTTAACACAGTTAGGGGCTTTATCCCGGCAACAGTCGCAACAACAACGCAGTAATTAACGTTATTTGTAGCATACTGACACCAACAATCCATCGAATCAATTCTGCTTTATTTTCAGACATCATTGCTTGTAGCTGTAACTCGGATTGCTTAATTTAACGAAGCAAATTGGTTTCAAGTTCAAGTAAATCATGCTTTGTAGCTAACTGATCTTCAATTAATCTAGCCTGTTCAGATGCAAAAACCTCCGCTTGTTCTTCTGTAAAGCCTACAGCTTTCAACTTCTTTACAAAGACATGAGTGTCGAATGTGATTGTGGTCATTTGACTTTCCTCTGTATCAATCTGACTGGTTCAGCAATAAATTACAGAGCTAAATACCCAATTGCTCCTTTACCCAACCAGATACTTGCTCCAATGCTACAGCAAGCCCTGACGGATCATTTCCGCCCGCTTGTGCTAAATCGGGCCTGCCGCCACCCTTGCCGCCGACTTTAGTGGCCACAAAGTTGACCAGATCGCCCGCTTTAACTCGCCCCATCACATCTTTAGAAACACCGGCAGTCAGACTTACTTTGTCACCCTCAACGACAGCTAACACAACCGCAGAACTGCCTAATTTATTCTTCATCTGATCGACCAAATCGCGTAACGACTTGCTGTCGACATCATCAAGCTTAACAG
>JABFRC010000136.1 GCA_013141375.1 Methylococcaceae bacterium
CGGTAATATCAAAAAAAAGATGACAATAAATTATAACGACTAGCTTCGGTAGATTAAACTTTTTCCCGGTTGTTTTGGAAGACTCTTAAATACAGTAAACTAGACCTTTGGTATTACATCTTTAAGGATTAAATTTGATGATGACTCACCCTTTACGCCATGCCCTTCTGCTAGGACTTAGTCTGACTGCAACATCACTTCAAGCCTCTGCGGAAGAAAAATTTAAAGTGTGCGCTGACCCGTTAAACCCGCCCTATTCCACTAAAAAATTGGACGGATTTGAGAACAAAATTGCCGAACTATTTGCAAAAGAATTAAAACAAACGGTTGAATATACCTGGTTTCCGCAACGCATTGGTTTTATCAGAAATACCCTGACATCGCCGATTGATGAAAACGCTGTCGACAGCACTCAGTTTAAATGCGACGTGGTGATGAGTGTACCGTCAGGATCGGATCTAACTTTAAATACATCGGCATATTACAACTCTACTTACGTTTTACTAATCGCCCAAGGCCGTGGCTGGGACGATATTAAAGTCCCCGAGCAATTGGCAAACTTGCCTACAAAACGCAAAGACACCTTAAAAATCGCCATGTTTGATCGCGGCCCAGGGACCACCTGGATGCAAAAAAATGACTTGCTTGATCAAGGCATTCCTTATCAATCCATGTCCGGCGATAACGAAAACATTGCCATACAAATTCAACAAGACCTTAAAGCCAAGAAAATCGATATGGTCATTTTGTGGGGGCCTTTAGCCGCCTATGTCACTTCGCAAAGCCCAAAGGGAAGTTTTGCTGTTATCCCGATGAAATCAACACCGGATATTAAATTCGATTTTGCAGTCGCGATGGGTGTACGTAATGGTGATAAGACTAGAAAAGAAAAGTTGGATAAATTAATTGCAGCAAAGTCTAATGAAATTCAGGTGATTTTAAACCGCTATAACGTTCCTTTACTGCCTATTCCAAAGCCATCTGCGAAAAAGGATGATTGATAAAAATTGTGTTACCAGCCCAATCATTGTTATGGCTGGTAACACCAATCGCTATTTCCGATTGAACATTCCTACCAAGTGCGACAATCTATCGACGCGTTCCTGTGCCAATTGATGCCAATCGAAACGCCAACGCCAATTACCATCCGTAGTGCCAGGTGTGTTCATACGATGCTCTGTTCCCAACTGTAATACATCCTGCATTGGGATGATGGCAAGGTTGGCCACCGATGATAAAGCGGCGTGAATCAATGCACAATCCAAGCTCATTTGAGGATTGCCAAGATATTCATAGATGTAGCGTTTTTCATCTTCACTGACCTTGTCAAGCCAGCCAACCGTTGTATCGTTATCGTGAGTGCCGGTGTAAACCACACAATTTTTCACATAGTGATCGGGCAGATATGGATTATCAGCGCCGCCACCAAAGGCAAATTGCAAGATCTTCATTCCAGGTAGATTGAACTCATCACGTAACTCTTCAACTTCAGGCGTAATAATACCCAAATCTTCAGCAACTAGCGGAATCGGACCAAGTTCTGAGATTATTGCTTTTAGCAACGCTTTGCCGGGTGCCTTAACCCACTCACCATGTATAGCGGTATCTTCGCTGGCGGGAATTTCCCACGCCGCTTCCAAACCACGAAAATGATCAATACGCAGAATATCAAACTGCTCCATTTGTGTCCGAAGTCGATCAATCCACCAATCGAACCCCGATCTTTTCAGTGCTTTCCAGTCATAGTGAGGATTGCCCCAGCGTTGTCCAGTGGCTGAAAAATAATCTGGTGGCACTCCGGTAACGACAGACATATCACCGGTTTCTGTTAATTTGAAAACTTCACGATTTGCCCAGACATCGGAGCTGTCATAAGCGACAAAAATGGGAATGTCACCAAACAAATTGACTCCATTGTCATTGGCATAGCTTTTTAATGCGAGCCATTGGCGATAAAACACATATTGCTCGAACCTGATTGCATCAATTTCATTCTTTAAGCGTCGTTTTGCCTCATTAAGTGCTTTGACCTGTCTTTCTTTATAATGCGCGGGCCATTGATTCCAGCATTGCTGATTGAATTCATTTTTAAGCGCCATGAACAAGGCAAAATCATCCAGCCAAAATGATTTATCTCGACTGAATTTATCGAAATCGGCTTTGTCTTCGGTACTGGCCCGCTCCAAGAAACCGCCATAAGCTTTAGTCACTAAGCAACTTTTGTTAAATTTTGCTGAACCCTGACATTCCTGGCATTGTTCAGATAAATTTAACCAGTTTTTGGAAACCAGCCAATCAATGTCAATCAGCGCAGGACTGCCGGCATGGGCAGACAGGCACTGATAGGGTGAGCCATCATCGTGCGTTACGCCTAAAGGCAATACTTGCCAAACACTAGTGCCGATGCTTTTGAGAAAGTCGACGAAATGGTAGGCTTCCCGCCCTAAGTCACCGTTACTGCCTGTACCCGGCAACGAAGTAATATGTAACAAAATGCCTGCACGGCGTTGATTTAAAATGTCATTCACTAAACTCATAATCTTTATACTTCAACACCTGGACGCATTGCACCACCCATCGCTGGGGCTCCTGAACCTTGAGTGAAACACAACGCCAAATAGGCCGGTGGCTCTTCACCCAGAAGTCGATACAAGTTTGCCAAATTTAATCGGAATTGTTTTTCAAAATTACTGACAGCCTCGCCAGGATTGTAATCACCAAACCACCAGAACCAATCGGATCCTTCGCAAACAGCCAGTTGCAACTGAGCCGCCTTCACCTGCTCTTCTGATAATCTGCCTGATGAAATAGCTTTGTCGAAGGCCCACTTTACATCACCTAGCATATCCCAGCCCCGATTTTTATCCGCATCACCAATCCAGGTTGAAAAAGTGCCATATACCCAGCTACCCGCGACCAATTTCGACAAGGGTTTAATACTCACTTTCTTCTTAAGGCAATCAGAAAAAGTCGTTAGTTCTATGGACGGATGATTTGCAAGTTGTTGATAAAGGGTACTTAAGAAATAATAACCATTAGCTGGAAAGTATTCCCAGGCGTTTTCGCCGTCCATGATAATGGAAACCACAGAATCGCCATTTGCATTATTACCAATATTTTCGATGTGTCGTATCAAATCAGCAACAGCATCGTCGGCATGCCATTTGGAATACTCAAAACCGATCAAATCGGATAGGCCGTCATCACGAAAAAAACAGGCAATGTCGGTCCCGTTAAGTTGGTAAGGATGATGCACATCGGTGTTATTGTCATTTTCTGGCAAGTGCAGGCTATTACGCAACACGTTGCCACCACTGGCCGTCCAATCAAAGCCAAAATCATCCAGGATTTTGAGCGTTTGCTCACTGATACTGCCTTCGGAAGGCCAGCAGCCTTTGGGTTGAAAGCCAAAAAAGCGTTTGAACGTTTGCACTCCTTTCTCAAGGTGCCAATTAATACGTTCTTCACCACCCGGATAGACATCCAATTCTGGCAATGGCGCATTCGGCATGGCTTCATGGGCAGAATGGAGATCCAAAAGCAGCGGCATAATGGGATGTGCATAAGGCGTAACCGATAATTCAATCTGACCTTTTCTGGCAAGTATCTTGTAACGCAGCAGCACATTTGATAGCTGTTCACCGATAATTTCCAGAATTTCAATCCTGTCATGCAAGGTGTAGCCGCTGCCTTTATCTATCAGGTGCTTGAGTCTAATGTCGGTGAGTTTGAGCGTTTCGCCCATCCAGGCCAGGTGATACCAAACAAGAATATCCGTTACAAATTGAGAATTGATATAACTGAGCGCTTCGTAATGCTGATCCAGCCAATCGGCCATTTCAACCAGCTTGCGAAATGCCGGATAGCGGTTAACTTGCCGCTCACGATTAGCTCGCATGCAATCCTTTATCAGCTTAAATCGCTGTTCCGGATCCGATGGAATACTGGCATTGACTAAGGCTGCCAATAAGGGATCAGTGATGGCAATTCTATCGTGCAAAAAACCAGTAACTTGCTTGGCATATTCCTCGATTTGTTCGAGCAGAATAGGCGCAAAATTAACCACTGCCCTGGCATTCGGAATAGCTTCCAGATAAGACACCATATCGACATAGTCTTTAATAACATGTAGATAAGTCCAAGGCAGTTTAAATTCCCCCGTTTGTAAATCTCGATATTCCGGCTGATGCATGTGCCAGCACAATACTAACTTCAGTTTTTTGTTCATATCCATTGGGAGACTTTTTATTATTCTCATTTTGGCAGTGCCTGTCGTTGTTCTTAAATCATATTTAGAAAGGGACTACCTATTTATAAAACTATCTGACGTAATGACGACGCTGACCGAGCATATCTGAGGTCACTAATACCACACCGCCGGGACTGACAAAAAAGCGTTTTTCATCTTCAGCTCTATCTTCACCAATAATTGTGCCTTCAGGAATCTCGCAGCCTTTTTCAATGATGGCCTTAGTAATTCGGCAATGTCTGGCGATATTTACATCAGGCAGAACCACAACATCTTGCAGCGTAGTGTAAGAATTGACTCTGACATTGGTAAAAAGCAACGAGTGCCTGACTTTAGAGCCGGAGATAACGCAGCCGCCCGATACCATGGAATCGACCGCCAAGCCCCGTCGTTTATCATTATCAAAGACAAATTTTGCGGGTGGCGTTTGTTCTTGATAAGTCCAAATCGGCCAAGTTTTATCGTACAAATTCAGGTCAGGATTGACGCCAATCAACTCCATATTGGCTGACCAATAGGCATCAACCGTACCCACATCGCGCCAATAACTTTGTACGCCACTTTGTAAATCCAAAAATGGATAAGCATTCACAACATACTTATCAATGACTGAAGGAATAATATCCTTACCGAAATCATGGCTTGAGGTTTTGGTATCGGCGTCTTTAATCAATTGTTCAAACAAGAAGCCGGCATTGAATATGTAGATACCCATTGATGCTAAAGCGGTATCGGTTCTACCTGGCATCAACGGAGGATGTTCTGGTTTTTCAACAAAGGCTTTTACCCGGCGATTATCATCAACATCCATCACACCAAAAGCAGTTGCTTCTTCGAGCGACACTTCGATGCAACCGATAGTCAAGTCGGCATTTTTTTCGACGTGATCAGCCAGCATGGCGCCGTAGTCCATTTTATAAATGTGATCACCCGCCAAAACCAAGACATGTTGAGGGTTACGGCTACGAAGAATATCTATATTTTGAAAAACGGCATCAGCAGTGCCTTTGTACCAAGAGTCTTCGTGATGTCTTTGCTGAGCAGGCATTAAATCAACGTATTCACCAAATTCGCCACGCAAGAAGCCCCAGCCTTGTTGAACGTGGCGAATTAATGAGTGCGCCTTGTATTGAGTAAGTATGCATATCTTGCGAATGCCAGAATTCATACAATTAGATAGCGGAAAATCGATTATTCGAAACTTACCGCCAAAAGGTACAGCCGGCTTGGCGCGCCAATCGGTCATGTTGTGCAATCTTGAACCACGGCCGCCAGCCAATATCAGTGCAATTGTATTGCGGGTTAAGTGGCTGATAAAACGATCATGTCTTATTTTAGTAGGTGCTGACATATTATTCTCCATGAGGAAAGGCTCACAACGACTTCTTATTTTTGTTAATATCCACGCGTTTATTATCCTACTACGCAAAGGCGGTTCATAGTGAAAAAGCAATCTATCAATACATTTGATGCCGATGCCATAAAAATCATGGAAGCTAGGCACCATGATCCTTTTTCAATATTAGGTCGCCATCCGGTTGCTGGTGATGGACTTCGACCGAATGCTTCGAAAAGTGGCCAAAAACAGCAAATCCGGGTCAGAGTATATCTGCCCTATGCAGAGACTGTACAATTTGCAGACAAAGGGCCTGCCTTGTCACGCATACCAGGGTCAGATTTTTTTGAATACTACGCTGAACAAGAAGAATTGCCAGCACATTATAAATTGTCGTGGCTGGATAAAGACGGCCAGACCCACGTCGCGCATGATCCTTATGACTTTCCTCCGCAATTGCCTGCATTTGACTTGCACCTATTTGGTGAAGGCAAGCATTGGCACATTTATCAAAAACTCGGAGGGCACCTTCATCAAGTTGATGGTATCGACGGCGTTTTATTCGCCGTTTGGGCCCCCAATGCAGGTAGAGTCAGTGTCGTAGGGACTTTCAACCGTTGGGACGGTCGCAGCCATCCCATGCGCAGCTTAGGTGGCAGTGGGGTTTGGGAATTATTTATTCCTGGACTGGACGTAGGCTGTTTATACAAATTCGAGATTTTAAACCGCAACACTCAAGAAATTTTACTTAAAACGGATCCTTACGGTC
>JABFRC010000056.1 GCA_013141375.1 Methylococcaceae bacterium
GTTAAAAACCAGCAAACTTTCTGAATATCAAATGCGGATTGTGATAGCTAGGCAATAAGCGGATCATAAGCTATCCCGGTAAACATTGCCGATCAAACACGACCACCAAAATCAAATGCCTGTCCTACAGGATGAGTAAACAACTATGTTCGCTACCGCACCGACTTCTTTCGTCCGTGTTTGTAAAGTATTTAAACAATTGATGTCTGGCTAAGATTTTTGTTCAACCGTTGTCATTTATTGGAGAGAAAAATGAGTGCAATAAGAATGCTGGCCTTCGTGTTGATCGCCCTGGGCACATTAGGGTTGGTATATGGTCAATTCAGTTACACACGAGAAACACAGGAAGCAAAACTAGGCCCGTTAGAGTTGTCGGTTAAGAATACGGAAACAGTCAATGTGCCTATTTGGGCTGGCGTTTCAGCCATAGCGGCTGGCGGAGTGCTGTTACTTATCGCGGGCAAAAAGAGCTAGCCCTTATGATTTACTTATCTGCGGGCGCACAACCAAAACTCGATATCGCCCTGTCTTAATTCAGAGAAATCCTTCATGCCCGTAAATCAAAGTAAGCAAACGTTTATAAACCGAAAAGCATATTTCGTCGGCAGCGGCATTGCCGCTCTGGCAGCTGCGGCTTTTTTGATACGGGACGGCCATATCCCCGGCGCGGCTATTCACATTTTCGAAGAGCTTAAAGTTACCGGAGGCAGTTTAGATGGCGCCGGTTCCCCGGAACAAGGGTATGTGATTCGTGGTGGCCGAATGATTGAAGAACACTACGTCTGCACTTACGATCTATTCGCCAGCATCCCTTCTTTGACTGACCCGGCCAAAAGCGTCAAAGATGAAATTTTCGAGTTTAGCCATAAGTATGTCAGTGCATCCCGCTGTCGTTTGGTGAGAGACGGGCAAAAAGTTGATGTGTCGTCATTTGAATTCACCGAAAAAGATCGTCTGGATTTAATCTCCTTAATGATGCATTCGGAAAGTTCGTTGGGCGCCAAGCGTATCGAAGATTGGTTTGCACCGACATTTTTCGAGAATAATTTTTGGCTGATGTGGGCGACCATGTTTGCCTTCCAACCCTGGCATAGCGTGGTCGAGCTTAAGCGCTATCTATTGCGATTTATTCAGTTATTTCCCGATTTCAACAAAATGGGTGGCGTCTGGCGCACTCCATATAACCAGTATGATTCGATGATACTGCCGCTGACTAATTGGCTTAAAGCCCAAGGCGTGCAGTTCTCGCTGAACACCGAAGTCACCGGACTGGATTTTGATTTGGGCGGTGAGCATCGTGTAGTTAACGGCATTCGTTATATTCGCGATGGCGAGACTTACAAAATTGACGTCGCAGCAGATGACCTGGCGTTTGTAACCTTGGGTTGCATGACGGAGAATTCCACCCTGGGTTCCATGACGTCGCCAGCCATTTTGAATTCAACAAAATCTACCGGTGCCTGGTCGTTGTGGGAAGAAATTGCCAAAGGCCGCCCAGGTTTTGGCCACCCGGCCGTGTTTGCCGATCATATTGATCAGACCAAGTGGCAATCGTTTACCGTTACGCTATCCGATCCGGCATTTTTTCAGTACATAGAAGAATTTACCGGCAACGAGGCCGGCACCGGCGGCTTATTCACCATGACAGATTCAAACTGGTTTATGAGCATCGTATTAGCGCATCAACCGCATTTTATTAATCAACCCGAAAACATCTTCGTATTCTGGGGCTACGGCCTATTCCCTGACAGACCCGGTAATTTCGTCAAAAAACCCATGTCCGACTGTAGCGGTGAAGAGATTCTGCTTGAGCTGTTCCAGCACCTGAAACTGGGCGACAAGTCGCAGTCCATTATAGATGCAGCAAACTGTATTCCTTGTCTGATGCCGTTTATCACCAGCCAATTTATGCCCAGAGTTAAGGGCGATCGACCGGATGTGGTGCCTGTCGGTGCAAGCAATTTCGCGTTTATCGGCCAGTTCTGCGAACTGCCCGATGACGTTGTATTCACGGTTGAATATTCTATTCGCTCGGCGCTAACCGCCGTCTATACGCTGCTTGCTATAGATAAAGAGGTTCCACCGGTATTTAAGGGCCAGCATGATGTCGGAGTACTTATCAACGCACTTAAAACCATGCACAGATAGATTGTCCAGTGTTCGTTGGCGCACAGACCTGATTAGTCTTTAGCGGTATTGTGGACCCAAGCGCTGAGGAAACCATCTCACGCTTTAGCCAAAGCTATTTGCTCATGGCTAAATAATAACCAGGAGAATCGCATGAACAAAGATCAAGTTAAAGGCCACGTTGACGAAGCCATTGGTAAAGTTAAAGAAGTCACCGGCAATATTATTAATGACGATGATTTGGAAATCGAAGGCAATGTCCAAAAAAATGTTGGCAAAGTGCAGGCAAAAGTCGGCGACATTAAAGAAGAAATTAAAAAAGCCCTCTAACTAAGCGCTGAGCAGTTAATGATTGACCGCAATCCTCTTTTCGCACAAATTCCACAGGACATGACTATGAAAATAGCAACTATCAAATTACTTGGATTATCTGCAGCTATCGCGTTAAGCCTTTGTACCTTCGGTGCTTCTGCCGAGGACAGTAAAATAGAAGCACCTTACAACAAAGAACAAGTTAAAGGTCGCGTTGATGAAGCGCAAGGTAAAGCCAAAGAAGAAGTAGGCAAAGTGCTGGATGACAAAGGCATGGAAATAGAAGGCAACATTCAAAAAAATACCGGTAAAGTCCAAAAAGGCATTGGCGATATTAAACAAGATATTAAAGAAAACAAGTAACCCGGCTCTAAGTCAGTTACTCGCTTAGCAAGAGCCTATCCACAAATTGAATCGACTTTTAGACCTTGCTGAATAGATTAGTCCCTGATGCCGTTGCAAACTGATGCCAGTGTGACGCGATAATTGGTCCACTGGCTTTTTTATGCGTCATCCAAAAGTAAGCTGACACCCAGCCCTCACCTCGAAAAGCCAAGGAACTCAATATGATTGCAACTGTACCTGATGTGATTTTTAAAACTCGTGTTCGCGACTAAAGCATCGCTGGCGACAATCCTTTTCGCTGGCAGGATGTCAGCACAGACGATATTTTTAAAGGCAAGAAAATCGTGGTGTTGGCATTGCCGGGTGCCTTTACGCCGACCTGTTCAAGTAAGCATTTGCCGGGCTTTGTCGCCAAATACCATGAGCTTATCGATCGGGGCATTGATGAGGTGTATTGCCTGAGTGTGAATGATGCTTTTGTGATGTTTCAGTGGAGCAAGCATTTGAACATCACCAATGTCAAAATGCTGCCCGATGGCAACGGCGAATTTACCCGTGCGATGGGCATGCTGGTGAAGAAAGATAACGTTGGCTTCGGTAGTCGCTCATGGCGTTATTCGATGATTGTCGATGATAAGAAGATCATCAAAATATTCAGCGAACCCGGCCAAATTGATAATTGCCCGGATGATCCATTTACGGTGAGCGATGTTGATACGCTGCTGGACTATTTAGAGCAATACAGTTAAAGCGCCTAAGTTTATGCGATTTAATTCCTAACTATTCAGCGGTAAAAGTGGCTTGAGGGAGCGCGCCCACCGGAAATGTTCAACTATAAATTCGCCCCTACAGAGCCCATACGACAGTAGCCCCCTGATTACATAATTCTACATAAGTGACAAATCTATGACTCAATATGACTATGACCTGTTTGTAATCGGCGGCGGCTCCGGGGGCGTTCGTGCTGCCAACACGGCAGCCGGACTAGGTAAACGAGTGGCGCTTGCTGAAGAGCGCAAGATCGGCGGCACCTGTGTCAATGTCGGCTGCGTACCCAAAAAATTACTGGTCTATGCTTCCCAATTCAACGATCAATTCGACGCTGCCTCCGGTTTTGGCTGGACAGTGGGCACTTCAACCTTCAACTGGTCAAGCTTAATTGCCAACAAAAACCAGGAAATAACCCGGCTACAAGGGGTTTACAACAAGCGACTACAGAAATCCGGCGTCAATGTCGTTACCGGCTCGGCAAAATTACTGGATGCGCATACCGTTGAGGTGGAAGGATCAACCTTCCGAGCCGAGCGCATAGTCATTGCCACCGGTGGACGGCCGTTTGTGCCTGACATAGCTGGCAGGGAACATATCGTCACCTCAAATGACATGTTTTTTCTTGAGCAGTTGCCTAAGCGAATTATTATCGTCGGTGGTGGGTATATCGCCGTGGAGTTTGCCGGCATTATGCACGGTTTGGGTGTTGACACCACAGTTTGCCATCGTGGTGACAAGTTGTTGCAGGGCTTTGATGAAGATATACGAGACTTTCTCGCCGAAGCATTGACCAAAAAAGGCATTAGCCTGCTGTTCAACGCCGATATCGAAGCCATAGAAAAAACCGGCGATGCTTTTACCGTCCAACTTATTGGCGGCAACAAAATGACCACAGACTTGGTGCTATATGCCACCGGCAGAACACCAAATTCAACCGGGTTCGGACTTGAAGCGCTAGGTGTGGAAATGGACGACGAAGGTGCGATCAAAGTGTATGACGACTATCGAACCAATGTGTCGTCAATTTATGCCATTGGCGATGTGACTAACCGGGTCAACCTAACGCCGGTTGCGATTGCCGAAGGCATGGCGCTGATCGATCAGTTATATGCCAAACAAGCTCGAGCTGTTGATTACGACAATGTCCCCACCGCGGTATTTTGCCAGCCGGCCATCGGCACGGTGGGGCTCACCGAAGCCGAAGCACGAGAAAAATATCCGGATATTGATATTTACAAGACCCGTTTTACACCGATGAAAAATGCTCTGTCGGGGTTGGATGATAAAACCTTGATGAAGATGATCGTGGAGCGCAGCACTGACCGGGTGGTTGGCTTGCACATGGTGGGCACCGATGCCCCGGAAATTATCCAGGGCATGGCTGTGGCGATGCGTGCCGGTGCGACCAAAGCGATCTTCGATTCTACGATCGGCATTCATCCGACGGCTGCTGAAGAATTTGTGACGTTGCATCAGGCTATGATCTAAACAACATTTTAGCCATCCATAGCGCCTTGAGTTCCGGCGTCTTCCTGTTCGGGTAGATGTTTTCTTAAGGTGTCTACCATCTTCAGCATTATTCCTCAGAGCTTATGTTCGATACCGAACAGACCGCATCACGCCTATTCGCTACCATCAGATTGAGTTTTCACTTCAACGCCCGCCACTCATGTAAAGGGCTTTTAATTTCATCCATCAGTATTTCTATAGCAGAAATACCCGCTGCTATTGAGCGGTCTTTTAAATCATTCAACTTTGGAATAAGCCATGAAAACTAACAAAAACCTCAAACAAACCCCAAGTGATAAAGTGCTTGTGATTGGCTGTTTATCAGCGGTACTGGGATTGGTGGGTTGCCAGCAAGAAGGCTCGGCAGAAAAAGCCGGTCAGAAAATTGATCAAGCGGCTGAAAATGCCGGTCAAAAAATTGAGAAAGCCACGGAAAAAGCTGAAATCAAGATTGATGCGGCAAAAGAATCACTTGATAAAAAAGCCGATGCCGCTAAAGAATCCATAAATGAATCGACCGAGGCATCCAAAGGCGCATTAGAAAATGCGGGCAAAAAACTGGATCAAGCCACAGAAAATGCAGAGAAAAAAATTGAAGGGGCTAAAGACTCTGTCGTCGATAAAGCGCAAACAGCCGGAGAATTCATAGATGATTCGATGATCACCACCACTGTTAAGACGGCGATTTTAGGTGATTCATTATTGCGGTCATCGCATATTGAAGTCACTACAGTTAATGGCGTTGTAAAGTTAAGCGGCACGGTCGATTCGGATTCAAATCTCCTTAGAGCAAAAGAAGTGGCGATCATTCAGAAGAATGTGAAATCGGTACAAACTGACCTGATCGTCACCATCACCCCGAGTACAAAATAATGAATAGCTTACGAGTTACCGCTGCTCTTGGCGTTATGCTGATTCCTGCCTACGCAAATGCCACCCTTCAAGAAGATGCTTACATGGCCGGATACGCCGATGGCGTATTGAAACAAAACTTTAAACAAGCCCTACCGCCGCTAGCTGTCAAAGATGGCGTCATTACGTTGCCGGTTAATGATTTAGAGCCCGCTGATCGGACTAAAGCCGTTAAATTATTAACAGAAATCCCCGGCGTTAATTCCGTTAACACGGTTGAAGCGAGTGCGGCTTCAACATCCGGTAATGGGAAAGCAAGTGTTACTGAATCCACCATGACACCGACCGGACTGCTGCCTAAAGGCCACTTGTTCAAACCGTTATTGGCCGATACCCGTTGGGCGCATTTTTCAGC
>JABFRC010000110.1 GCA_013141375.1 Methylococcaceae bacterium
ATATTGGCATCGGCATCATTCAGGGAAACCTTTATAGATTGCGCATAGGGGTTCTCCCTCACAGCTGAGCTGACATTTCCTGACACATCAACTTTTGCAAGTTTTTCATTACGAAGCTTTTCAAGCTCAAGAATTGTCTTGTCAATATGCACAACCTCAGGATGCTTGTTGGTAAATTTTATCAACAGCTCGTCTCTTCTTTGCTTTAGAGTGTTGATTTGAGTATCTTCCGATGTTAATTGCCCCCCAACCTCGCCGCCCCATTCATCGTCTTCAGATGCCAATGCTTCATCTAGCTGTTCCTGTAATGTTTCTTTTCTTGAAACAGCTTCTTTTAAACTTAATTTGGCTTCTTCTAAAGCCGTTGTCATTTCCTGAATTTGACCAATTTGATCGCCACCTTCACCGGGTAAAAGGCCTAAGTTAGCGCGTTTAAAATTCTCTCGCGCTTTTTCTGCATTTCGCAAGCGATTCTCGTATTCTTGAATTTGGCTTTCAATAAATCGCTGTGCATCGTTAGTATTTCCTATGCCAACATTTTGTGTCTGCTCTGAAAAGACCGTTAACACAGCCTGGACGACATTCTTAGCTGTTATAGGGTCTTTTGCTTGATACTTAATTGTAAAAATATCTTCAGTACCACCTTGTATTTGAATATCTCGTTTTAATTGTTCAATAAGAGCCAGCTTTTCACCTTCAGTTTTAATAGATTTACTCAAATCAGAAAGTTTTATTATTTGCTCAAGATTGCTCTTGGTAAACATTAACATCTGCATGACTCTGAGTAACGCTCTAACATCAGATTGGATTGCCATACCATGCAGTAGAGGCTGGAGCATAGTTCTTGTCTCGACATGAACCCTTGCTTCTGAAGCATATTTATCTGGCATTGCCAACACAAAAAACCAGCCACTAATACATATTAATGAGGCAACGATAAGGGAGGTCCATTTATATTTTAATGTCCCTTTAATGTAATAAAGAATCTCGGATAACTGTTCTTGCATATTATTCAAATGCCTTTTATATATTTATATTTAAATAATACTATCGGCTAAAAAAATGCCTCTGGAATAATCACAATATCTCCGGGCAGAATTTTTACATTCGCAGATAAGTCGGCATCATCAATTAGATCATCTATCCTGATTCCAACCTGCTGAAGCTCTCCATTGACATTCCGAACAATACTCGCTCTGTTTCCATCTGAATACTGCCCTAGTCCACCAAGCTGAATCATAAGATCCAATAGCGTCATATCCTTTTTATATGGAAATGCTTTGGCAGAAAAACGACTGCCACCGCCTGTACCTCCAGAAGTACCTGAACCGCCGCCTGCAGAGCTACCACCTCCGCCACTTAATTGACCGACAATTCTGACTTGCTGACTATAAACCCCTTGAAACCCCCCAACCATGATTACGACTTGAGGATCGCGAACATACTTAGCTAATTTTTTTTCCATATCCCTAGCTAGTTGCGAAGGCGTTTTACCGCTGGCGGGTAAGTCTTCAGCTAAGGGAATTGTGATTTTGCCATCGGGCCGGACTGTTGCCGTCGTGGAAATATCAGGATTTCCCCAGACAAAAATATTAACGCTATCACCCGGCCCAATGATGTATGTGTAATCTGATGGGATAGAAGCCGTATCATCAGGACTTAACTGAGGCAATCCACATCCCGAAGCCAGCAATGCAAACAATAACGCTAACTTATTTTTTTTTAGAAACCTCACGTTCACCACCTTAATCATTTAAATAACGAATTTATTATGTAGAAGATCCTTAACCTACATAATTAACAAACATATACCATATTAATATTTAAAGTCGCCACAATGTAACCCCATTGGGAACGCTGAATCTATCCAACTTTGCCTTAACGTCAATAACGACTCCCTGATTGTTTTCCAGTAAACCCGTGATATAAGACCAATTTTTTTCTATAAAGTATTGATGTGGCACAGCAAACACTATCGCTTGGGATAATTTAAGATCGCGCTCATCTGCAACTAGTTCAATACCATACTCTTCTAAAACTTCATGGGCGTCTGACATCGGATCAAACACTTGTACGTCGATACCGTAATCACTCAATTCTTTAAAAATATCTATAACGCGCGTATTTCTTATGTCCGGCACATTTTCTTTAAAGGTAAATCCCAATATTGTAACCACACTGCCTTTAACAGATTGACCCCGCTTAATAAGCTCTTTAACCGTCTGGGCAGCAATAAAGCTTCCCATGCTGTCATTAATGCTCCGACCAGCCAAAATCACTTGCGGGGTATAACCTAAAACCGCAGCCTTGTATGTTAAATAATATGGATCAACACCTATACAATGCCCGCCAACCAGTCCAGGGTCAAAATTCAAAAAATTCCATTTCGACGAAGCGGCCGCCAGCACATCTCTTGTGTCGATATTCATTTTGTTAAAAATTAATGCCAACTCATTCATCAAGGAAATGTTCAAATCCCGCTGAGTATTTTCAATCACCTTTGCAGCTTCAGCGACTTTTATCGTTGCTGCTCTATGAACACCGGCAACAACTACGGATTCATATACTGCCGCGACACAATTCAGCGTTGCTGGTGTATCACCCGATACTACTTTGGTAATTGTTGTGAAGGTATGCACCTTGTCACCCGGATTGATTCTCTCGGGTGAATAGCCAACATTAAAATCCACCAACCACTTCAAGCCCGACTCTTGCTCGAGAACGGGAATGCAATCTTCCTCTGTAGCACCTGGATAAACTGTCGATTCATAAACAACAATGTCGCCTTTTTTGAGCTGGCGTCCAACCGTCCTTGAAGCACTAATCACTGGCGACAAATCAGGTTGTTTTGCGTTATTTACCGGAGTAGGTACCGCAATAATATGAAAATCTGCTTTTTTCAGATCTACCGGATCAGAGGTAAATAAAATTTCACTCAGCGCCAACTCTGCTGGTTCGACTTCATTTGTCCGCTCTATTCCGTTTTTTAACTCTTCAATTCTGACCGGATTGATATCAAAACCAATTACCTGTTGAGTTTTTCCAAACTCCACTGCCACTGGCAATCCTACATAGCCTAATCCTACCACTGATATTTTTCTGTCGTGCTTACTCATCAATCGATCCTGTAATAATTCTTGTACCATTCAACAAAATTCTTAATGCCATTTTCCAACAATGTTGCCGGCTTATAGCCAAAGTCAGCAACCAAATCCGAAACATCTGCGTAGGTATCGGGGACATCACCTGCCTGTAACGGCAATAAATTTTTTATTGCCGGCATACCTAAGCTTTTCTCTAGAGTTTCGATGAATGTTAGCAGATGAACTGGATTATTATTCCCAAGGTTATAAACTCGATAGGGTGCTCGACTTGTGCCTGGGTCGGGGCTATCACCTGACCAATCGAAGTTTCCTTGTGCCGGCTGATCGATCACCCTGATGACACCTTCTACAATATCATCTACATAAGTAAAGTCGCGACGATGATTGCCATAATTAAATACATCAATCGGCTTACCTTCTAAAATATTACGGGTAAACATAAACAACGACATATCCGGCCTACCCCATGGCCCATAAACGGTAAAAAACCGCAGTCCAGTGGTAGGAAGATTGTAGAGATGGCTGTATGTATGCGCCATTAGTTCGTTTGCCTTTTTACTCGCCGCATAAAGGGAAACAGGATGATCAACATTGTCATGAATAGAAAACGGCATGCTGGTATTGGCACCATACACGGAACTAGAAGACGCATACGCTAGATGCTCAACTTTATTGTGCCGACATCCCTCTAAAATATTTATAAATCCTACGATATTGGAATCAATATACGCATGAGGATTGGTAATTGAATACCTTACACCTGCTTGCGCTGCTAAATGCATAACCCGTTGAAATTGTTCCCTGGCAAAAAGACCTTCCATCTCGGTCTTATCAGCAATTTCACACTTTATAAATTTAAAATTTTTAAAACTGGTTAATCGCTCTAGCCTAGCAAGCTTAAGATTTACATCGTAATAATCATTGAGGTTATCTATACCAACAACTTCATCACCACGCTCCAAAAGTCGTATAGATAAAGTTGATCCAATAAAACCAGCTACGCCGGTAACCAGTATTTTCAAAATTCTCTCCTTTCAACGTACATTATTATTGCTTCAAGTTATTTCGACTTAACCTTGTTTCGCATTGGCTGTTAACTCAATCAACAATTTTTCAGCGGCATTTTGTTCTGGGAAACCGCCTTTATTTTTTGCCAAGATAAGTGCTTGCTTAAGTTCAGATATTGCTGACCCACGGCTTCCATTTTTATGATGGGCAACGGCAAGATGATAGCGAAAAACAGGCACGTCGGGTGATGAAACAACCAAAGCATTCAACACCTCCAGTCCCTCACGAAACGCACCACGCTGGATCAAGACCCAAGCATAGGTATCTTTAAAATAAACATTGGAAGAATCCTTAAGACCTTCAGCCAATTCGCCTGCTCTTTTAAGATGTTCAGCATCATTAAAATGGTCAACTAAAAGTGCAGCCAAATTATTGATGGCAATATCCAGAGACGAATCTTTTCGCAAAAGCAATTCATATTGCAAAGCAGCAGCAGCATAGTCTCCAAGAGACTGATAGGTCGATGCCAGAGACAATATCAACTTAACATTTTCCGGATTGTAGCGAAGCCCCTCTTTATAGGCTTCAACGGCACCATGATCGTCATGTTGCGCCAGTTTAATATTCGCTAACGATTGATAGATGGGCGCAGTTCTTACCTCATTAACGATAAGATCAGTCAATAGTTTTGACGCTTTTTCATATTGTTTATCTTTAACTAATAAATCACTTAACAGGATTACAGCAGAAACGTTATGGGCGTTTGTTGATAAACTGCCATTTAGATAAGCGACCATTTCGGAACGCTTATTCAAGCTTTCATAACAGCGTGCGAGATTACTTAAGGCATCGATATTTTCCGGGACTTGTACTAGAAGCTCCTTATAAATTTCAACTGCATTGACATAATTTCCTTGTCCTTGAAGGATCTGACCTGAGATGTATGTCGCCAACAACTTTGCCAACGGCACAGGAACACTGGCTATTTTCTGCACAGTTTTCTTAGCAGCTTCCCAGTCTTGCTCGGAAATGTTTATTTGCCCCTGTTTTTCAAGCAAAGCAAGATTATCAGGGTTTCGTTGCAATGCTTTACCAAGTATCTCCTTCGCGTAACTAACATTATTTGCCTTGATCGCTTTCCCATAAACATGTTCAAAAGCTTTAATATTTCCCGGATTGGCCTCTAGGGCACTGGCAAATTGCTTGTCAGCCTGTTTCAAATCACCTTTATTTAAAAGGGCTTGGGCTAAAAGTAACATTGCTTCATCCGAATCCGGTTTGCTCCAAGTTACTTTGGTCAGTAAATCAATGGCCTCTTCACTTTGGCCTTCCACCAGCAAAAGCCTTGCTTTAAGGATTTTTGCGTCGTCGTAATTTGAATTAGCATCCAGAATTTCGTCTACAATTTTTCGAGCTTCCTCAGTGTTTTTAAGGTCAAAAGCAATTTTTGCCAAAATGGTTTTTGCACTTAAGCCAACAATCGAATTTTCCTCCAATTCGATCACTGTGTTTAACACTTGCTTTGCAATGCTGTAATTCTTTTTTGCGATTATCCAGTCTGCAAGTGCCAACAACATCCGTGGTTGTTTCTTATGCAATTCGGTAAATTGCAGAAATTTTTGCTCTACTTTTTCTTGCGCCGTCGCTTGATAGAAATCCAGCAATAATAATTCAAGTTTAATATTGTTAGGCTCTGCATCAACAAGGTTCAGTAATATTTCTTCGGCTTCCTTTAGCTTACCTGCTTGCGCGTAGATCTTAGCCAAATTAATCTTAAACTCTTGATTTTCTGGATTAGTTTCAACTAACGCCTGATAATCTTTAATGACAGCATCAATATTGTTTGTCTTTGCATCCATTTGAATTTTAAATAAATCCAAAGAGACATTTTTAGGGTCAGACTTCTTCGCAGCATCAATCAACTCCAATGCTTTGGAATAATCTTCCCTCTCCAAATAAATTAACGCTTTTAACGACAAGGCATCCGTATGAACAGGATGATCTTTCAAGATGTTCTCGACAATTGCTAACGCCTGATCGGTCTTCTTCTGTCTAATTAGAATGGATGATTTAAGGGTTAATGCTTAAATCATCCATTCTAATTAGACAGAAGAAGACCGATCAGGCGTTAGCAATTGTCGAGAACATCTTGAAAGATCATCCTGTTCATACG